>CALBTA010000588.1 GCA_937967755.1 uncultured Planctomycetaceae bacterium
ATGCTCACTGCAAGTCGTTCGCCTGGATGGGCGGCGTTCGCGCAAGTTCCTGCTTCAAACGAACGGCCGCTGTCGCGGAACTTCCGATCGCCAGCAGCGCCGCGGCCAGAAACATCAGCGCGGCGACAAGCGCCGGGTGCGTGGAGGGCAGCGGCGAAGGGGCGGTGTGCTTTTCAGGGTCGCTGACTTCCAGCGGCACGTTCCACAGCTCCGCTCGTTCCCAACCGTTGGCCGTTCGCCGCCAGCGAACTTCCGCCGCGGGTGGATCTTCGGTTTGGGCGCGTCCCGGTCGCGTCGCCGGAAGAACCGTAAGAACTGTTAAGCCCAGCAAGACCAGAGACGACAACTTCATCGGCGGAGATTCTTTAGGAGACAGTTTCGAGCCAGGTGCACCTCGCCCGGTCATGTTGCAACTCGCGGGCCGAAATCGAGCCGCTCGCAGCGAAGAGCGTTTCCGACAGTCGTGACGCCGTACAACCATCAAGGTCATCACAATCGTGCGCGGGTCATTCGCAAGATGTTTCGCCCAAACACCGTGAACGACCCTCGCGATGTTGCGAAATGTCTCCACCAAATCACGGTAGAAAACTTTGCCGATGCCCTACGGACGAGCTAGGTTTTTCCAGAAGCATTTGCCGGCCGCCGAGCGTGCGGACCGGCCAAGAAGTTCCAACGCACTGCCCTGCAAGGATTCTGCACGATGTCTAGTACCCACGTCGACTTGAAACAACTTCTGGCGGGGGCTCAACTGCCCGCCCTGCCGCAAAGCGCCATCCGCTTGCTGGAACTTTCGCAAGACCCCGACAACGGACCGCCCGAGTTCGCGCTGCCGATCGAAGCCGACCCCGGCCTGACCGGTCAGGTGTTGCGGTTTGTGAATTCGTCGTACTTCGGGTTTTCGCGGGAAATTTCCAGCGTTCGCCTGGCGATCACGCTGGTTGGCGTGCGCACGATCAAGAACTTCGCCCTGTGGAGCGCAGTATTTAGTTTGATGCCCAACCCCAAGTGCGGCCCGTTCGACTTGAAGAACCTGTGGCAAGACTCGCTGCGCCGTGGCCTGTTCGCCCGGGCGTTGGGGAAGGCGTTGGGGATGAAGGATGCCGAAGATTTGTTCGCCGCCGCGCTGCTACAAGATATGGCTGTGCCGCTGCTGGCGAAGGAACTTCCCGATGAATACAACAACTTGCTGGAAGAGCGCGCCTCGGGTGAGCACCGCCTGAGCGAGCTGGAACAAGACCGCTTTGGTTGGACTCACGCCGATGCGGCTTCGCAGATGGCCCGCGGCTGGAGCCTGCCGGAAGAGTTCGCCGTACTGATCGAAGCCCACGCTCGGTTGGAAGAGGCGGCCGAGACAGCTCACGAGAACCCGGGCCCATTCTCCGTGGCGATGAGTTCGCTGCTGCCCGTCGCCGCTGACGACGAATGGTTTGACCGCGAGCGGTTCATGCAAGCTTATGCGGCGGCGAACGTTACCAGCACTACGCTGGAAGAGATCTTCGCAACCGTCGACGAGCAGTACGCCGAATTCGGACCCGTTCTGAAAGTCTCAACCGCCGGTAAAGGGTTGGTTGAATATCTGCAAGACGAGCCAGCGGCGGTTTAGGTTTGCAATACCATCTCCCTCTCCTGCTGGGAGAGGGCCGGAGTGAGGGCTGTCAAGTTTATATTAGTGCGAACGAAACTGTGGTTCGTTCCGGCAAGGGACGGGTTACAAACCCGTCTTACTCTTTTTTGATCTCGGCCACGACGCGAAACCCGACGTCGTTGCCGCCCATCTCAGGGCGGCGGCGGAAGCGGTTGGCGCTGCGGCACAGCGAAGGCAGGCCGTGCCAACTTCCGCCGCGGATGACCCTTTGTGTACCAGTTTCAGGGCCGTGCGGGTCGGTCGCCGCTTCGTCGCTGGGCGCGGGATCGTACCAGTCGGCGCACCACTCCCACGTGTTGCCGTGCATGTCGTAGAGGCCAAAGGCGTTGGGCTTTTTCGAGCCTACCTGGTGTGCGTATTCTTCCCGCACATCAAATGAGTTCGCCCCGATCCATCCGTAGTTCTCCAGCGCCGCCGCATCATCGCCGAAATGGTAGGCGGTCACAGTTCCCGCGCGGCACGCGTATTCCCACTCGGCTTCCGTGGCGAGGCGGTAGGGGCGATCGTCTAGTTCGCTCAGCTTTTCGCAAAATGCCGCCGCGCCGTCCCAGGTCATGTAGGTCGCCGGAAAATCGTCGCCCTCGCGGACAAAACGTTTGCCCTTCCACGGCTTTGTCTTCATGATCCTGATCCACTGCGACTGCGTAACTTCCGTCGCCCCGAGGTAGAACGGACGGCTGATCGCTACGCGCCGTTGCACTTCATGTTCGCGGCGACGCGGCTCGTCGGCGGGCGAACCCATCACGAACTGGCCCGGCGGGATGAGCACCATCTTCGCGCCAGCCCGGTTGGTAAATTGCCGGCCGCCGGAATTGGCCAAATGCTTTCCCCAGCGGACAATCGCATCGTCGGCGTCGACGGCGGTAAAGGGTGAAGTAAGCGTACTGGGCTGTTCGCACCGCGCGGCGGCAGCAAATGCACAAGTGCAGAGAATGATGGCGACGGTACGGGTCATTCTTTGAAGGTCCGCTGGATTGCTTGCCTCGACTTCAGCGCCCATATTGTGCTCATGCGAACGATCGAAGTCCACAACTGCGCGGACTATCTCGCCGATGTCGGCTTGATTGCCACGACAGAGCCCGTCACCGTCCGGCGGCTGGCGGGTGGGGTTTCCAATGTCGTGTTCCATGTTATTCGAGACCCGGCACGCGGCGGCAACTTTGTGCTGAAACAGGCACGCGGTCAGTTGCAAGTTGAACAACCTTGGTTTTGCAGCGTTGAGCGCATTTGGCGCGAAGTCGCGGTGTTGCGAGTTTGCGAATCGATTTTAGGGAATAGTGCGGCGGGATTGCGACTTGTTCCTGACGCAGGGGACGGATTACAAACCCGTCCTATTTGGGCGGTGCCCGAAGTGCTTTTTGAGGACCGCGAGAACTACGTGTTCGCCATGACCGCTGCGCCTGACGGGCACCGCTGTTGGAAAGAGATGCTGATGAGCGGCCAGCTCGACCCGGACATCGCGTCCGCCTGCGGCGAACTGCTGGGCACGCTCCACGCCGGCACATGGGAAGACGAGGCGTTGGCGAAGCAATTCGGCGACCGCCAGTTCTTTCGCGACCTGCGCGTCGATCCGTACTACCGCCGTGTCGCAGAGGTCCACCCCGATCTGAAACCGGCGATAGAGGAATTGATCGCGTCGTTGGAAAGCAACGCCACGTGCCTGGTACACGGCGACTTCAGCCCGAAGAACTTGCTGGTGACCGCTCGCCAAGGTGAGTCACCTCCCACGATTGCCCTCATCGACTTTGAGGTCGGCCACTTTGGTGATGCGGCGTTTGATTTGGGGTTCTTCCTTTCGCATCTGGTGCTCAAGGGCGTCTATCACCAGCGGCTATCCAATGGCCCGGCGACTGCACCGCTCAGCGAGGCGTTTTGGCAAAGTTACTCGGCCAGCATCCACTCGAAGATTTCAAGCAATGCGTTTGATCTGCTACAACAAAGGGCAGTCGCCAACCTAGCCGGGTGTTTGCTGGCCCGCGTGGATGGCAAAAGCCCGGTTGATTACCTGCGGGATGAAAGTCAGCGAAGGTCTGTTCGACGAATGGGGCGGGAATTGGTTGGGGGTTCGGTAGATTCGTTACCCGAGGCGATTCAGGTTTGCGGCAACGAAACAAGTGAAAGTTTGGAATGACCACTATCACCCGCATTCACGCCCGTGAAGTTTTAGACAGCCGCGGCCGGCCGACGGTCGAGGTCGATCTGTTTTGCGATGGCGGTGTCATGGGCCGGGCGACTGTTCCGGCGGGAGCGAGCACTGGTACGACGGAAGCTGCCGACCTGCGCGACGGCGACCCGGATCGTTTTGATGGGCACGGCGTGCTGCGGGCGGTTGCGAATGTGAATGAACGCATCGCGCCTGAACTGATCGGTTGTGACGCCAGCGATCAGAACGACATCGACGGGCGTTTGATTGAACTCGACGGCACGCCGCAGAAGACGAAGTTAGGCGGCAATGCGTTGCTGGGCGTGTCGCTTGCCAACGCTTGCGCGACGGCCAGCGCAATGCGTTCGCCGCTGCATACCTACATCAGTTGGCTGGCCGCGACAACCGACGACCCCGACGAGCAAACGCTTGATCCCATCAAGGCGAAAATGCCGCTGCCGATGGTCAATATGATTTCCGGCGGATTGCACGCGGGGAAGAATCTCGACTTTCAAGATTTCCTGATCATTCCCCGAGGTGCGTCGAGCTATCGGTTGGGTTTGGATTGGGTCACGCGCGTCTACTGGCGATTGGGCGAAGTGCTGCGCAAGGCCGGTTACGAAGGTTGGCTCGTTGGCGACGAAGGGGGCTACGGCCCTCGCCTGAAGAGCAACCGCGAAGCGGCCGAACTGCTGATGCGAGCGATTGAAGATTCCGAATTGCGTCCTGGCGAAGACATACAACTGGCGGTTGACGTGGCGGCGACGCACTTCTTCGATACGCCGTCGTACTATTTGAAAAGCGGCGGCAACGCAACGCTCGGCAGCAGCGAAATGGTCGATCTTATCGAATCGCTCTGCAACGATTTTCCTATCGCCGTGGTCGAAGACCCGCTGGCCGAAGACGATTGGCAAGGGTGGAGCGAACTGACGCAGCGCATCGGCTCTCGCGTTGGGGTGATGGGCGACGATCTGTTGACGACCAGCCGCGAGCGTGTCGAGAAGGCCATCCAACAACGGGCCGCCAACGCCGTGTTGATCAAGCCGAATCAGGTCGGCACACTCACCGAGGCGCTGGAAACGCAACGCGTCGCCCGCGATGCCGGCTTCGTTTGCACCGTTTCCGCCCGCAGCGGCGAAACGGAAGACACCTTCATCGCCGACATGGCGGTCGGAACCGCCGCTGATTACATCAAGATCGGCTCGATAGTGCGCGGCGAACGAACCGCCAAATACAACCGCCTACTCCGCATCGCCGAAGAGTTGGGGCGTTAAAGAAAGTCAGTTTCCCCGAATCCAGCTAGGTCTCTGATAAGAGCGGCGGTACCGAGCGCTTGCGTTGGACTAGCCGTTCCAAATCTCAGCTTACAGCATTGTCAGATGCTTTATCTCTTAACCCTTGACTCTCAATTCAAACATATTGAAAGGGTCAAGAAACAACCCCGGCTTGGACAGGCGAGGCGGAACGCCTGTCCAAGCCTTTGGGGTTTTCTTCTGGCCCAGGCAAGAGCCGAAGAATTAGTGCAACGTAAGACGCAATTCCGTAGCGTTTGCACAGGTTGCGTCGGGGACGAAGCGGAGCTTCGTCCTACGATGGTTATGCCCCTTCGGTGCTGGGGATTGCCGAAGCCGTAGCAGGCAAAGGTGAACCGACGGGAGCCATGCCCGGCACCGGCGAAGTGCTGCTGCCGAATGATTCGGTGACCATGTGCGGCGGGTAGGCCAGCATTCCATGTTCGTGAATGTCGAGGCCTTCCATCTCTTCCTGCTCGCTCACCCGCAGGCCGATGGTGTATTTGATGCCCAGGAAGATTCCCAGGCTGACCGGGAACGCCCAAGCGAACGCCGCGGCGACTCCGATCAGTTGGACGACCAACTGCGAAGCACCGTAACCGTAAAACAAACCGGCGCTGGTCGAGAACAGCCCGACCGCCAACGTGCCCCACGCTCCGCAAACGCCGTGGACCGAAATGGCCCCGACCGGATCGTCGATGCGAAGTTTGTCGAACATGATCACCGAAAGGACAACAACAACACCCGCGATCAGGCCGATGAGAATCGCCGCCCCAGGATCGACCGCGTTGCAACCGGCGGTAATGCCAACCAGGCCTGCTAGCGCGCCATTCACGGTAAACGTCGTATCGGGCTTCTTGAACATGAACCACGACGTGAGCATCGCGGCGATCGCACCCGCGGCTGCCGACAGGTTTGTGGTTACGGCGATGTGGGCCAGACCTCCAAATCCGCTCTCGCCAACCATAACCGTGCTGCCGGCGTTGAATCCGAACCACCCCAACCACAGGATGAAAACGCCGAGCGACGCCATCGGGATGTTGTGCCCCAGAATCCGTTGCGGCTTGCAATCCTTGCTGAACTTGCCGATGCGAGCGCCCAACACAATCGCCCCGGCCAATGCGGCCCAACCTCCGATGGAGTGGACGACAGTCGAACCAGCGAAGTCGGCGAAGCCCATGTTTTCGAGCCAGCCGCCACCGCCCAGCGACGAGTCGGTCGGCAGGCTATTCCACGCCCAACTTCCGAAGATCGGGTAGACGATGACGCAAATCGCAATGGAGTAAATGAAGTAACCGGCGAACTTGGTCCGTTCGGCCATTGCCCCGCTGACAATCGTGGCAGCCGTAGCGGCGAAGACCGTTTGGAAGATCAGAAACGCCCAATTGAAACCGCTGTCGCCCCCGTCGTACATGAACCCCGAGGTGCCAACAAAGCCATTGGTCGCCCCGAACATCAACCCGAAGCCGACTAGCCAGAATGCGATTGAACCCATCGATAGGTCCATCACGTTTTTCATGATGATATTGCAGGCATTCTTAGCGCGCGTGAAACCCGATTCAACCAGAGCGAAGCCGGCTTGCATGAAGAATACTAAACACGCGGCCAGTACAACCCACAGCACGTCGGTATCAGCCCGCAGAGTAGCAAGGGGATCTTCGGCGGCTTCATCCGTGGCGGTGGCGTCGTCAGTCGTCACCGCGGAATTTGGTTCAGCCGTGGCCTCCTCAGCGAAGAGTTGAGTGGTCGGGACCGTCGCAAAGGCCACCGCGATTAGCGAAATGCCACATAGCAAACGCAAACGATTCAGTGATTCAGTCCAGTGCATCATCAGATACCTCCGCCTTGAAGAATGTCGTTGTGAAAATGTGCCTGACGCAGCATTAGGCAGGAGCAATCTCCGTGCCAGCGGAACATCCTGCGACCAATCGAAGTGGTCTGGCCAGCATGCAAGTTGGCGTTTCACAAAGACTTACGAAGCGCGCAGAACACGCGGATTTTTCCTGGTGTGCGCCCCTATCCAACGGCCTGCGCGCGTGCGCAGCAGGGTGCGATGCGTATTGAGGCAGGGGAAGCAATGTCCAACAAGAACAGAAAAACGCCGCTGGCGGAACGTTTCCACCAGCGGCGCCGGTTTTATCCCAAGGAGCGGGATGTATTCAGACTAGAACAGCACGATCAGGTCCATGCCGTAGTAGAACTGGTCGTCAACCGTACCCACGCCAGCGGCGTTGGGGTTGAACGGGGTGCCTCCATCGGCCCAGTCCCAGCGAACTTCGGGACGCAGGATGATGTTGTTGTTCGGAGTGTAGTTCAAACCGAGCGTGACCGAGTAGTAATCGACATCTGGGCCGATCGCAGTTCCAACAGCGTCGTTGTTGACGATGCGAACGCCGTCGGCGTCATTGAACCACTCGAAGCGGGCACCCAACTTGTAGCAATCGCTCAGCGTGTAGAACAGGTACTGGTTGACACCGTACCATTCGTTATGAGCACCAGCGATGCGGTTGTTGGCGTAGTCGGATTGGAAGACGTACTGCATGCACTCGTTGATTTGATAATCAACCACAACGCTGTGCATGTAGATGTCGCCGGCGTTGCTGGGAACACCACCGCGGGCCGTTCCGTCACCGTGGTCGCCCCAAACGGTGGCGTACGTGACCGACAGGCAATCGTTCACCGCGTAGCTCGCTCCGCCCAGGAAGGTCGAAGCGTCAAGGTGATCGCCGTAGTAGCTGTCCCAACCGTTGGTCCAACCGGCCCAAACGGTCATTTGGTCGCACATCATGGAACGTTCAGCGAGAATGCCGGTATGGGTGAACGGCTCGCCGTAGTACATGGTGTACGCGTGGCTGTAGAAGAAGTTCTCGGGAGCGGAAACGACTTCGTATCCGATGATCGTGTAGAAGTGACCGACCTTCACGTTGAAGTCGCTGGTGCCGTATTGAGCGTAGGCTTGCGGCAAGGCCGAGCCGTAGTCGCGCGACGACTGCCAGCGGAAGTCGAACTTCGACTGGTCGCCGAACGCGGTGGTATCCGGGCCATCGGCACCGAACACGTAGTCAATGCGGAAGCCCCAGCTTGGGCAACAATCGTCCAACGCCTTTTCAGCCGTCAGCCAGAATTGATCGAACGTGGCACCGTCGGAAACATTGCGGAAACCCAGCGGGGCGTTGCCGATTCCACTGCGATTGCCATTGTCGTTTCCGTAGATACCAAACGACATGTGACCATAGATGTCGATACCGCCGCATCCGTTGAACAGGCGAACGGGACCTTCATCTTCGCACTCATAGTCGTAGTCGTCGTCTGCAGGAGCGGCCATTACGCCGTTGCCCACGTCTTCAGCCACCGCACCGTGTTCAACAACAGGGGCCCCGGCTGCTGTGTCCGGCACGACCGTGTCGGGCATGGGGGCATCGGGAACGGCGTCTTCCACCGGCGGCGGTGGCACGTCGCTGGGCGAAGGCGCAGCGTCGTCGTCCTGCGTGTAGTAAGTGTAGTGCAGCGAAACAGGCCGAGCGGTTGTCGGCGGCTGCAATTGCCCTTGCGCCTGGGTGGCGGCAAACGCCATCCCAAAAGACGCAAGCGTAAGCAAAGCGGTAGTTCTCATGGCATCAAACTCCATCAGGTTAAAAATCGCGCTGGCTTCCTCTCGCGTGTGCCTTCCATGCGGCCCGCGAACGCCATGCCTATGGCGGAATAGGAACGCGCTGGCGGCGCGCTGTGTCCAGGTTTCCTCACCTGTCGTATCGACGCCAGCAGTGCTGATATTCAGAGGATAGCAACCCAGGAAGTGCGATTTTCTTCGGGTTTTAGCCGGTTTCTGGCAAAGCCTGACAGTCGTACTTCATCTGCCTGATATCCGGTCGGCAGCCGATTTGTTGCAATCGAATCCCTGCGTTTAGGCCGTATGACCAGAAAGTGGCCCAGCGGCGTGAACAACCGTTACTACAGTTAGAACCCTGACTGCGCTAGTTGTTGCAAAGAGGTAACAACCGGTGCAACCGGTACGATGCGCGGCGGTCTCTGCGCGCAATCTGTTAGCCTCACCCGAGCGCGAGGCGCGCTAGTTCGCCGTGCCCGCGGTAGCATCGGCTTCATACCCTTCCGCGAGCAATTCATCGACAAACTTGTCGGGGTTGAACAGTGCCAGGTCTTCGGCCTTTTCACCCACACCGATGTACTTCACAGGCAGCTCGAACTGTTGGCGAATCGCAACGACAACGCCTCCTTTGGCCGTGCCATCGATTTTCGCCAGCACGATGCCGCTGCATTGCACCGCTTCGCTGAACCCGCGCGCCTGGCTGATGCCGTTTTGGCCCGCCGTTGCATCCAACACCAGCAGCACTTCGTGCGGCGCTTCAGGGATATTCTTCGCCATCACGCGGCTGATCTTCTCAAGTTCCTTCATCAGGTTCGTCTGCGTTTGCAGCCGGCCGGCGGTATCGACGATACAGACGTCGGCATTCATTTCCACCGCCTTAGCCACCGCCCGAAAGGCGACGCTGGCTGGGTCGCTCTCTTTTTCTCCCGTGACAATTTCGCAGCCGATGCGCTGCGACCAGATCGTCAACTGTTCCACGGCCGCTGCCCGGAACGTGTCGCCCGCACCCAGCACGACGCTCTTCCCTTGAGAAGTAAATTGCGTGGCTAATTTGGCGATTGATGTGGTCTTTCCGGAACCATTTACGCCCACCACCATGATCACCGTCGGCCCGCTTTCGGCGAACGTGATAGGTTCTTCGGGCTG
>CALBTA010000589.1 GCA_937967755.1 uncultured Planctomycetaceae bacterium
ACGATAGCGACAAACCTGGAAAAGACAACGTATTACCTGGACAGCATCAGCATCGATCATGACAACGTCTTCGGGTTTCAAGTCCGCACCGACTTCGACGTCTATCAACTGCTGGGATGGGAAGACCCGCCGCCCGGGACCGACTGGACGGTCGGCCTCGACCTGTTGACCGATCGCGGTTTGGGGTTCGGGACCGATTTTATGTACGATTTTGTCGATCCGTTTAATCCCGCGTTCTACCACCGGGGCGAGTTGCACGCCTGGGGCATTGACGATGATGGGCTCGACAACCTCGGCCGAATGCGCAGAACTATTACCCCGGAGGAAGATTTTCGCGGAAGAATTTTGGGCCGGCATCGAAGCAGGCTGGCGGACGGATGGACGATTACGGGCGAACTCGGTGTGATCAGCGACCGCAACTTCCTCGAGCAGTTTTACGAGCGCGAATGGGATGAGGAGAAAGATCAAACGACCGGCGCGGAGTTGAAGTACACCTTTGCGAATCAATCCGTCGCGCTGGCCGCTAACGTGCAAGTCAACGACTTCTTCATCGAAAACGAATGGTTGCCCCGGTTGGATCACATCTTCCTCGGGCAATCTTTGTTGGGCGATTCGCTTACGTGGCACGGACATTCGCACGCGGGTTATGCGCGCTTGAACGCGGCGACCGCTCCGCCGGCGGCTAACTTGCCAGCCCCTTCGGCGTTCACGCCGTTGGCTTGGGAGCCGGTTCCACCTGGCGGCGATGTCTCGGGCGTGCGGGTCGGAACACGTCAAGAAATTGATCTGCCACTGCAAGTCGGTGCGGTCGACGTCACTCCGTACATTCTCGGTGACGCGACCTTCTACGGCGAAGACCTCGACGGCAACAGCGATACCCGGCTGCTTGGTCAAGTTGGTGTGAGGGCGAGCCTGTCGATGTGGAACGTCGATCCGAGCGTTCAGTTACCCTTGCTGAATGTCAATGGCTTGGCACACAAAGTAACGTTCGAGGGCGAAGCGTTATACGCTGACTCAAGCCGTGACGTGGACAGGCTGCCACTTTACGACAACCTGGACGATAATGCCCAAGAGGAGTTCCGGCACTTCATGCCCTTTAGCACCTTCGGCGGTGCGCCGATTCCGATGATGTTGGACGAACGCTTGTTTGCACTGCGCACGGGCATTCAAAGCGATGTGACCGCACACAGTATGGATGTTGCCGACGATCTGCAACTGATTCGCCTGGGCGTTCGCCAACGCTGGCAAACGAAGCGGGGTCTGCCGGGGCGGCAACGGACAATCGATTGGGTGACGTTCGATGTAGGCGGAACGATCTTTCCCGATGAAACTGATGACAATTTTGGGGAGCCGATCGGGCTGGTGAATTACGACTTCCGTTGGCATGTAGGAGATCGCTTCACAATTCTTTCTGACGGATTCTACGACTTTTTCACCGATGGCCTGAAAGTAACGACCGTTGGTTCAACACTCACCAAACCTCAAGTTGGTTCGCTATATACAGGAGTGCGAAACATTTCAGGGCCGATTGACAGCACGGTTCTGGCGACCGCGCTGACCTATCGGATGAGCGACAAGTGGCTGGCGACTGCGGGAACGTCATTCGACTTCGGCCCGGCCGGAACGCTGGGCAATTCCTTGGCGTTTACGCGAATTGGCGAGTCGTTCCTGCTAACCGGCGGTGTGACCTACGACGCCAGCCGAGGCAACGTTGGCGTGCGATTGATGATCGAACCCCGCTTTGCGCCGAGTAGCCGCACGCGAATCGCCGGAGAGCCTCTGCCACCGGTTGGGGCGTTCGGGTTAGAATGACACGATCATGAAAATCGCCGTCTTCAACACCAAGCCGTACGACGAACGATTTCTGGCATCGGCGCTTGTTGATCACGAAGTCGAATTTCTTGAGCCGCGGCTTTCAGGGCAAACTGCCGATTTGGCCGCGGGTTTTGACGTGGTCTGCGTCTTCGTGCACGACGAGTTGGATGCCGCATGCCTTGAGCGTTTAGCCAGCTCCGGAACGAAACTGATCGCGCTGAGGTGTGCGGGATTTAACAACGTCGACCTGGCCGCCGCGAAGAAACTCGGGATTACGGTGGTCAGAGTCCCCGCCTATTCGCCCCACGCGGTCGCCGAACATGCCGTTGGTTTGATGCTGGCCCTCAATCGGAAACTGCCGCAAGCCTACAATCGGGTCCGAGAAGGCAATTTCGCCCTTAACGGGTTGCTGGGCTTCGATCTGCACGGCAAGACTGCCGCCGTGATTGGGACGGGCAAGATTGGTGTTCAAGTTGCTCGAATCCTGCACGGATTCGGCTGCCGCCTGCTGGCTTATGATGTTCAGAAAGATCCCTACTGCGTAGCCAATGGTGTGGAATATCTGCCGCTTGGGGAATTGTTCGCCCAGGCTGACATCATTTCACTTCACTGCCCGCTGTTGCCAGCGACCACCCATTTGATTGACGAAGCGGCGATCGCCAAGATGAAGCCAGGCGTGATGCTGATCAACACCAGTCGCGGCGGTTTGGTCGATACAAGGGCGGTTATCGGCGGCTTGAAGTCGGGAAAGATCGGGTACCTTGGGCTGGATGTTTACGAGGAAGAAGACGAACTATTCTTCGAAGATCTTTCGGCCAACATCATTCAGGATGACATCTTCATGCGCCTTCTGACTTTTCCAAACGTTCTGATCACCGGCCACCAGGCTTTTTTCACGAGCAATGCTTTAGAAGAAATCGATCGCGTCACTGTGGAGAATATTGACGAGTTCGCCCGCGGCGCGACATTGTCGAACGAGGTTGTCGCCAAACAATGAGCCGAACTCAAAAGGCAATCGCGGCAGTCGTTGGATCAGACAAACCTATCTTCGTGGATGTACCGCGCCCAGAGGCCCCAGCTGAGGATGAAGTTCTGTGCCGCACTTTACAATTGGGAATCTGCGGGACGGATCGCGAGATTCTCGCTTCGAAAAAGACGTGGGTTCCTGATGGCGAGAAGTTTTTGGTCCTAGGGCACGAATGTTTGGCGCGTGTCGAGGCGGTTGGTGATAACGTTACATCGCTGAAGCCAGGCGAATTAGTTGTGCCCACCGTGCGGAGGGCACTGCGGCCTTCGAACATCCGCATCGACATGCTCTCCTTCGGTGACTACACCGAACGAGGCATCGTCAAGCAGCATGGCTTTTCGCAGGAGTATTGGGTCGAGAGTCCGGAATACCTGCTGCCGGTCGAAGAATCATTGGCTGACATCGCCGTCTTTGCCGAACCCCAATCGGTAGCCGAGAAGGCGGTCAACGAAGCAACGCTGCTGCAACGGGCCCGTTTAGGAGAGGAAGTTTGGAACGTTCGCCCACCCCACATCTTGGTCACGGGGCAAGGCCCGATCGCATTTGCTGGGTTGATCGCTGGGGTCACAGGGTGAAATTAGCTTTGACCCTTGGGGCAAAAGGATATGTCTCGTATGAAGAGGCTGCTTCTGTTGCTGCGAATTTCGAACTTGTACTCGAATGCACCGGCAGTGACGACGTATTGCTGAATGTGTCTCACTTGCTGAGCCCGTGCGGTATCGCCGTATGGCTCGGTGCAGAGAGAGTACCTGTTGCCCGAATGCACAATGTTCAACGGTTGATGCGCTTGGCCATTTTGAGAAACCACCTGCACTTGGGTAGCGTCAATGCCGCCCCGCGAGACTTCACTGATGCAATCGCCCACCTAGCAGAAATGTCAAGAGATTGCCCAGATGCGATCGGCCA
>CALBTA010000590.1 GCA_937967755.1 uncultured Planctomycetaceae bacterium
GATCGGCCTGGCGGCGCAAACCCTGGCCGAATCGTGTGCAATTGGTTTCGCTTCCGCGTAGCGCGCTGAGATCGCGCGCGGTTTCATCGAAAACTTGCTCTTCAGCATCCCCAACGATCTTCGAAAGCAGTTCGCCAACTTCACCAGCGGAAAGATCGCGCTGTTCAACGAAGTCAGCCAGCCGCAGCAGCAACTGCGCAGTGTAAAGCAATTCGCAAGCGTGGCTCGCTACCATATGTTGGCCCGTTTGGTAGAAAAGCTCTGAAAAAGATTTTGCCGAATGGCTACGGCATCAGATTAACCTAAGTGCGCAGTGGAAATCAACTCAAAGGGGCGAAAATGCCATGCCTACTCCAACCGAGGGGCGATGCCGGCTACGGCAGCGGACGTAAGACCACTTCCCGGGTCAGGGTTGTTTCTTCGTCGCTGCGGGCGTTGCGGATGAGTTTGACCGTGACCGTATCGCCAACTTCGCGGGCGTCCATCACTTTAAACAGATCTTCGGAATTTCCGATTGACACCCCGTCGATCTCGACAATGATGTCGCCCAGGCGGATTTGCTCCTGCTCGTCGACCAGCGTCGGCTGGAAACCAGCCGCGTCGGCCGCGCCGCCATCCTGAACTTTCAAGACTAGCACTCCGTCGATGCCAAGCTGCCGCACGATTTGATCGTTGGCGATTTGAATGCCGAAACCGGGGCGGATCACCTTCCCGTGGCGAAGCAATTGCGGCACGACGCGGTTGATCGTGTCGACCGGAATGGCAAACCCGATGCCGGCGTACGCGCCGCTAGGGCTGTAGATGGCCGTGTTCATCCCGATCAGCCTGCCGCTGCTGTCGAGCAACGGCCCGCCGGAATTGCCGGGGTTGATCGCCGCGTCGGTTTGGATCACGTCGAAAATCGTGCGGCCGTTGTCGGCCTGAATCTCTCTGCCCAACCCGCTGACGACGCCAGTGGTAAGCGTTTGATCCAAGCCGAAGGGGTTTCCGATCGCCATCACCCTCTGCCCCACTTGCAAATCGACGGAACTGCCCACGGGCATCGGAACGAGGTTCTTGGGCGAAGTTTCCAATTGTAGCACGGCGATGTCGTTATCCGGAGCGCCGCCGATGATGTGAGCCAGGTGCGTGGTTTGGTCGGCCAGCGTGACGCGAATGTGGTCGTCTTCGCTGGCTGCTTTCGCGACGACGTGATAGTTCGTGACGATGTGGCCCTGTTCATCCCATACGAAGCCGCTGCCGGTGCCGGCGGGAATTTCAATCGGGTTGAAGTTGAACCGGTCCCGGCGAACGGAAATGGCGGTGATGTAAACCACCGACTGCGAACAGCGGTGAAACAATTCAATGGTGGCTTGCTCGCCCTCGGGCAAGTCGCCGCGCGGCGTGATGGGGCGCGGAGCCGCGCTGGGGTCGCGTCCCGGCGGCGTGTTGCCCCAAGTCGAAACGACAAACCCGGCCAAAACGCCGCCGCCAATCAACATGAACGCGACCAACGCCATCGCAAACAGCGCACTGGAAGTTCGCGAAGGTTGCTCGGAAGGGAATTCACCCGAAGGCGTTGGCGGCGGAGCAGACATACCGATAGGTTAGAGCGCAGCATCGCCCTCGGGCAAGGCGAAAATGGCCAAGTAAATCGGCAGTCCCTGACGATTGACCGAAGCGCTTGATTCGCCGTGGGGACGAACTGCCCAACACCACAGCCGTTTGAATTGGCGCGAGTACTCACAGCAACGGCTTGCAATTTGGGAAACCCAACTCGCTTCCACTCGTCACGGAGTGCCGAGCTACTTAGAACGGATCGGAGATTCGATTCAATACGCCCAGCGGTACCGCCGCCACGGCAGAATTCGCGTCGGGTCGTAAACCAACGCCGGCTGCGGTGCGTAGTACGTCGTCACCGGAACAACAGCGGTTGCCGGCGCAACGGCGGCCGGAGCATAGTACGCAGTCACTGGCGTCGCTGCGGGCGCGGCGTAGTACGCCGTCGTCGCCGGGGCCGGTGCGTAATACGCGGTCGTTGGCGCGGGAGCGTAATAGGTAGTCGTCGCTTGCGGAGCGTAGTAGGCGGTCGTCGGTACCGCAACCGGAGCAACCGCCGGTGCCGCGTAATACGTCACCGTCGGGCGGTACGTGGTAATCACTTGGGCGTCTGCAAGCGATGTGCCGATCAGCAAGGCCGCGGTGGAAAGTAATGTCAATGTCTTCATCGTTCGTTCCTAGCGTGGGGGATCAGGAAACCCGTGCCGCGCAACCGGCACGGCACTACGCAATTCAGGCTAATGCCTGCAGCGACCGCGTGCAACTATTTCCCCGCCCCGAAATCCGCAGCACGGCTCTCCTTTCCGGCTTTTCCGCGCGAAGCTGCGAAACTTTGCAGTGGGTTTGACGATTAGCTAGCTTTGATTGAACGCATCGCAAGAGCTAAACCGTCGCCAGCGATTTTGTCGCGGCGACATCAGCGCCGGTCGGCTTGTAGTCGATCGCCAGCTTCCCGTCGCCCAAGGTGACTAGGCAATAACCAGGACGAAACTCTACCGGGTTGAACCCTGGTGCCCCTTTTGCTTCCAGCCCGCGGTTCTGATTGTACGTGACCGACGGAAAGCAAATCTCGTGCAGCGGGGCGTGGGCGTCCCAGCCGCGGATGCCGTTGTGAAAATGCCCGTGGAACACCGCGATGGTATCTTCCTTGTGCGCCGTGACGATTTCATAGAACCGCTTCTGCCCATGCTCAGGCTTCACATACCAGGCCCGGTCAGGCGGGCCGTTCTTAACCACCGGCACGTGGCAACAGATCAGGATCTTTCGCCCCCGGTCGGCCGCTTCGTTGCAGACCTTCGCCAGCCAGTCGAGCTGCGCTTCTTCAAAGAATCCATCATGCGAAGTGCGCCGCGAATTGTTCATCAACACCACGGTCAGCCAACCGTGATCAACGGTTGTATCAACCTCCCGCCGAATCTTCTTCGCGAAAGCCTCCGCCGGATCGTGGTTACCCGGAATCTCATGCACTGGCTTGCCGATGGAATCGCGAATCTCCTTGTACGGGGCGTATTGCGCCTCGCGGCCCGCATCCACGATGTCGCCCAGGTGCAAGACGAACTTCACATCCGTCTCGGCCAACTCCTCAGCGACTGTCTTCCACTGGTTCTGCGCGGTCATTTTGTCTTGCCGACCGAGGTGCGTATCACTGACCACGGCAAACGAAAGCGGCGGCTGCTCTTGAGCGGCGGCAACCGGCAGCGACGTTGAAAGAGCTACCGCGCCCCCAGCCCCGACGGTTGCTAACCAACCACGACGAGTTGACTCGTATCCGACGAAGATGGAATTGTTCGCGGTATCGTTCATGACACACCTCACGGGACAAGAGACTGAGTTTGCCAGTAGATGTGTATGGTAATACAATTGTGATGGGGACTGGAGAAAACCCGAGCTATGCAACAGTTTGATTTCACAGTGAGCATCAATGTCTTCATCGACGACCTCGACAAGATCGATGCGTTCTACGGCCGCTGTGACGATGTTTCGATGTTCAATTCCGACGGTGTCACACGGATCACGTTTCACCGCGAGGCGGCGTCGCTCGATGAAGCCATCCGATCAGCCATAGCGGATACCACGACACTGGGCGCGAAGCTGACGAGCATTGAAGTGGAGCCGGAGTGCGTTGGGGCGTGAAATCGGGCCTCTTCAATTCATGCGGTTATAGTTGCTATTCGAACTAACGCACGTTCATCTTACCTGAGTTTCGCACCAAGCCCGTGGAAAAACAAACTGGACAGACATAGGTTTTGGGCATCCTGCCGAAAGGCCAGCCAACAACGAATTGCCCGCTACGATTTATCCCGAACGGCGTCTTGATGTAGAATGACCGCGTAGCGTGATGCTCAAAGATGTCGCAGGCATCGACGTCGGGCGTTCAGAACGGTTGGGCGAACTTAATCCCGTGATCCGTCGGATTCGACTGCAATTTGGACTGCGAGGGTTGCTACTTGTCGCATTCCCAACCATTGCTGTATCAATCGCCGTGCTGCGATTATGGGCATTCCATAAGGGAATTCTTGAGCCTCCGCGACCGATGTACACATACGGTCTCTATAGAGAGCCAGGAGAGTGGTTTCCCGATTGGGAGTTTTGCGGCGAAAGGTGTGTTGACGACATTGAGTGTTCCATGTTCACGGATCTGTACGATAACGCTACGCTGCTGATACTTGCCCGCGACTTTCATATCGAACGCAATCCAAGCTATTCAAATGTTAAGTGGGTGGTGGCGGGACAAGAGAAGGTTGTTCGCGTTTCACGAACCACAAACACGCTTACGGTAGTGCGAGAAGACGGCGAATTTCTTCTGCTGGATATTGAGCCAAGGGGCGCCTATAGAACGCAAACGAGTTTTTTGCAGAACCGCGTTCCCAATTTGCTCGCAGCTTGCCGACTGAGTCTCCCAAAGTCCCAGCGCCAGGCATTCGATCAATTCACAGAAAATCTTCAGGTTGATGTCGCATTTGACCAGGCTTGGGAGGCTCAAATACAAGGAGAGTTCCGTGTTGCAATCGATGGTTTCTCCCGCGTAATCCGATTCGATCCAAATGATGCGGAAGCGTATCTGCGACGAGGGCACTCCCATAGCTGTGCTGGGAATTTCGACGAAGCTATTGAAGACTTCAGTACATCAATTCGGCTGAATGCCGATCCAATCCCCTACTGCTTCCGTGCTTCGTCGTGGGCTGCCAAGGGTGATTATGGCAAGGCAATCGACGACTACAATGCAGCGCTATCTTTGGATGCATCAATGGACTTAGCGCATAACGAACTCGCATGGCTTTTGGCAACTTGCCCTGAGGGGAAGTATCGTGACGGGGCGAAGGCGTTGGAGCACGCAGAAAAGGCGTGCCAACTTCGGAATTGGGAAGACCCGTTGTACTTTGACGCATTGGCGGCTGCATACGCTGAGACAGGTGACTTCGAGAAAGCGGTTCATTGGCAAGGAAGGGCGATGCAAGGCGATGGTCAGCCGGTTGCCCAAGAAGACGAGATTCGCCTTAACGCAGCGATGGAAGCATACAAGGCCGGAAGGCCGTTTCGGTACGGCGCCCAGTCAAGCACGTCCAACAATACTCAGCCATAGTGTTCGGCATCTGCGCAGCCAATTCCAATTCGCGAAGATTCGCGCCATTCGCGGGCAGAGAACTTTGCAGGGTCGAAATCTTGTCCGCATTTCGCCTGATCTCCGTAACCTGTTGGGCGACAACGACTTAGGGCGAGGGGAAAAGTTGCCAACAAAATCTCAAGAAAAGTGTACCAGCGACGAATCGTATGGTATACCAATGACCATTACTGGAAGGGTCGCGGCGCGCTGGTGAGATTCCGGCGGGTGACAGGCGGCCGAAGGCAATGGGATAGGAGATTTGCGGCCAACTCTTGGGGTGGCCTCCCTCGGCATTTCAGTGGCAGAACGTGGCATGGTGGTGCTTTGCAATATTGGCGTACGGCTTGGTCGAGTCGGCTCGATCCATGGCCGGGTGTGGTTAGGCGTTCCCGTGAAGCATCGCTGAACATGCGGAAGAGACGGCCGTAGCATGTTGTTGTGCGGAAAGTGTTGATCCGGAAACTT
>CALBTA010000591.1 GCA_937967755.1 uncultured Planctomycetaceae bacterium
GATCCGAAGCGAATTTCTCCGGGTCGAGCAGCCCATCAATCCAATCGCGCGAAGCGAAGCCGTAAAGGTTCGGGGCAGAGGGGCTGGTCGCCGCGATGCCAACCCCGTGCTCGTTGGTGAAGCTATGGCACGATGCACAATTCTGCCGGAACAATCGTTCCGCCCGGGCGAGTTCGGTCTCGGGCGCGGCTTGCTCTCCAACGATCGCGCGGCTGGGAGCGTCGATTGCCAACGCCATTTGCGCACCTCGCTCGGCTGGTTCCTTCGTGTGCGCTTTGCCGGCAAACTCGGTCGACGGATCGACATAGTCTTTCCGCAGCCAATCGACGATCATCGACACCTCGTGGTCGCTGGGAATTTGCTGCTGGCCGAACGACGGCATGCGGTCGTTCTCGCGCCCATAGAACCGGCGGTGGGCCGGATCGCTGACGATGCCCATCATCCATTGCCAACTTCCGTAACCGGTCAGGTCCGGGGCCAGGCCAAGCTGCCCCGCGTCACCGACGCGGTGGCACCCGTTGGCACAGGTGGTCTTCAATATCTCCAGCCCGCGGGCGATGCGGCCATCCTTGGCGGCTTGGGCATCGGCTTCGCGCTGATAGGGAAGTTCGGCCTGCGCGCTCAACGCGGCGGCGATGTCGTCAAGCTTCTCTTGCAAGTTGGCAAACAGCACGGCCTCGACTTCGCGTTTTTCGTCGTCGCCGGTCGCTTCCGCGAAGATCGGCGCGGCGGCCAGTTGCCCGTCGCGGTAGTCGGTGACGATGCGCTCTCGGTGTTCGCGAACTTCAATCGCCAGATCGCTGATCTTGTCGGCCGCTCCATCGTCGGAAGAAAACTTCAGCCGCCGAACAGCCCGGTCGACTTTGTCGGGGTCTTTCAAATCGTCGATCAACAACGTGGTGTTGGGAACGAAATCATCCAGCCACTGGGCCATCCGCCCGTCCCGGTGGGCGGTGTTGCCGAAATATTCCGGCGAGCGGATCAGCGTCGGGTCAAGGATCCCGGCGATCCACTCTCGGCTGGCGAAGCCGTCGAGGTTCGGCGCGGTCGGGTTGTATTGGTCGAGGTAGCCGGGGTCCTTGGCGGCGTGCAGCTTGTCCAGTTCCGTATGGGCGTGGCAACTGATGCAGTTGCGCTCGAACAGCTTCGGGCCTTGCGTCTTGGGGTCGCCGCGCAGAAGTTCAATCGCCCCTGCGCGGGAAATCATCGTCTGCGGGCCTGGCTCGCCCTCTTCGGTTAGTTCGCGGTGTTGGATGAGTTCAATAATACGCTCTTTGTTGTGGTGGGCCTTTTCGACAGCGGCCAGATATTCGTCGGAATTCGGGCTGTAGTAATCTTCATGCAGCGCCAGTGCGGTCAGTACGCCTGCGCCGGCAATCACGGTGATGATGAACACCACGTTGAAGATGTGGCCTGCTTTTGTCTTACCGGTCAGCGGCATGATGAACAGCACGAAAAAGACCACGCCAGGCAAGACGATCGCCCCGATGATTTCGAGCGAACCGGGAAAGTACTTCAGCATTTGGAACAGGAACAGGAAGTACCACTCCGGGCGGGCGGCCGAATATTGCTCCGCCGGATCGGCCGGCGCGCCCAGTTCCGCCCCGTGCGTATGCGGCGAGAGTCCGCCGCTGACCAGTGCGCCGAAGTCGAACTGTATCGCCAGCATGAAGACCAACGCCAATACGGCCAGGCAGGCGACGGCATCTTTTAAGACTTGATCGGGCCAGAAGTAGGCGTCCTTCCGCCCACGCGTGACGACCGCGGTGATGCCATGTTTGCGGAACAGCGCCAGGTGCAGCCCGAGCGTCATCACCAACATCAACGGCAACACGCCAGCGTGCAGCGCGAAGAACCGTGTCAATGTGTGATGCCCGTATTCACTGCCGCCGACGACCAGCCTTTGAATATGCGTGCCGACCAGCGGGACGAGCGTCGACAAATTCGTCGCGACCGTCGTGGCCCAGTAGCCCTTCTGGTCCCACGGCAGCAGGTAGCCGGTTAGCGATAGCCCAAGGACCAGTTTCATTAGCACCAGCCCCAGCCAGAAGTTGACTTCGCGCGGAGCTTTGTACGCGCCGTCGATGACGACTTGCATCAGATGCAGGGCGAGCAACACGACCATCGCCTGGGCCATGAAGTGGTGGACGCCGCGAAGCAGCCAGCCGCCCTGCATTTCGTACTGGATGTAGTAGACGCTTTCCCACGCGGTCTGGCTGCTGGGGCTGTAGGCCATCCACAGGAACAGCCCGGTGATGACTTGCGTGGCGAACGCAAAGACCAGCGTGCTGCCGAAGACGTACCGCCAGCGCGACCCGCTGGGGATGTTCTCGTACAGCGCGTCGTCCATCGCATGGCGATAGCCGGTTCGCCCATCGAGCCAATTGAGGAGTCGTTGCATGGGTTGGATTGGATTACTAATGTCGTTCTTCGCTCCGCGAACAACTGCTTTTCGCGGAGCGAAAAGCGACTAACTGCTACTTCTTTTCAACTCGTTCATGTTTGCCGGGGTAGAAATTTTTGAAGTCGACCCAGACTTCACCCGTTTCGGCGAGCTTCTCTTGATCGACTTCCAGCTTGTCCATGTCGCGGGGGCTGGGGTGAA
>CALBTA010000592.1 GCA_937967755.1 uncultured Planctomycetaceae bacterium
TTACGAGACAACTGATTCGGCCCGCACCTACTTCCGCGTGTATTCGATCTTCATCATCTGCACTTCCTTGTCTTCTTCGTCGATCATGAACATCGTGAATGTCGTGTGATCTTTGTCTTTGATTTCGGTGACGCTGCGGAATTTGATTTCCTTGCCGTCGGGGCCGGGGCCGGTCATGGTTTCGTTGAATGTTTTGCCGTCCTTCGAGAATTCGCCCACGGTGTTGTAGAGGGCCGGCCCCATCGAATCGATCCACACGCCGGTGTACTTCTTCTGAAACGGATTGTACCCGGTCATGGCGCGGCCTTTGAACGGCTGGCCGAAAAACTCGCTAGTGAATTCCGAGATTAAAAAGAACCCGCCGATGTCGAGCTTCGCCGACATCGCACCGGTCGTTTCGATCGGCTCATCGATCCCAGGGAAGTTGCAGACCATCTTCGCATCCCACTCGCCTTCCATCTGCTTCAGCAACTCATGCTGCGGGCCGGGCTTGGGGAATTCTTCTTGCGCATCCGCGGCGGCGAATGTAAATGTCGCGGCGATGGCGGCCAGAGCAATGGTTAGCGTTTTCATGGGTTTGCCTTTCGTGATAGAGGGTCGGAAGAGATGCCGAATGGTTTGCGACACAGCGGTTAGTATATCGCGCTGGTTAGGGGGAATCACGCGCTGGAAGCTCCCAATCAACCATCAGGTTTCACTCATCAACCCAGGCGAATATATGTGGCAAAGCCCGCGAAATGATGGTCTAATGAAGAGTTGCCGCGTCGATTGATCCCTGCCTGTCTTCGGAGAGACCCTATGCGACTTGCTCCGCCCCGCTTCGGAGTTGCCTTGGCTGTCTTTGCTTCCCTGGCACTGGTTGGCGTTTCCCGTTCTGGCTTCGCGGAAGATGCTGCCGAAAAGAACACCGACGGGCAGCAGGTCGACTTCGCCCGGGATGTCTTTCCGGTCTTGATGAATCGCTGCGCGGGCTGCCACGGCCCGGACGATCAGGAAGGGCAGTTCCGCATCGACGCCCGGGTTGCGGTCTTCGGCGGCGGGGTCAGCGGAGCAAGCGTTGTCGAAGGCGAAGCCGAAAAGTCAATCCTCTACCAACGCATCGCGGGCTTGGGGGATGAAGACCAGATGCCTCTGGATGAAGACCCGCTTTCCGACGAGCAAATCGCGCTCGTCAAGAAGTGGATCGAACAAGGTGCCGTCTGGCCCGATGGGGTCGGCGAAGACATCACCATCAAAAGACATTGGGCGTATGAAAAACCGGCGCGGCCGGAATTGCCCAAGGTGAACAGCGATAAGTGGGTCAACAACCCGATTGACCGCTTCGTTCTCGCCAGGCTGGAAGTCGAAGGGCTTACCCCTTCGCCGCGCGCCGATCGGGCGAAGCTGTTGCGGCGGGTTTACCTGGACCTGATCGGCATTCCCCCCAGCGTGGAAGAGATCGACGCCTTCCTCGTTGATGAAAGCGACGAAGCTTACGAGATAGCCGTTGACCGATTGCTGGCGTCGAAGCATTACGGCGAACGTTGGGCACGGCCGTGGCTCGACGCGGCCCGCTACGCTGACAGCAACGGCTATCAGGCGGACCAATACCGCGAGGTTTGGCCCTACCGCGATTGGGTGATCGACGCGATGAACGACGACATGCCATTCGATCAGTTTACCATCGAACAAATTGCTGGAGACCTGCTACCGAATTCGACCGTTCGGAACAAGATCGCCACCGGCTTCCATCGCCAGACCACTTGCAACGTGGAAGCCGGCGTCGATCCGGAAGAAAACCGCGTGAACCAGGTACTCGATCGGGTAAACACAACCGGCACGGTCTGGCTGGGCACGTCGTTGGAATGTGCGCAGTGCCACAACCACCCTTACGACCCGTTCAGCCAAAAGGATTACTACCGCCTGCTGGCCTTCTTCAACAACACACCGCTGGAAGTGAAGCACACCAGCGCCACGACATACGATTTCTTCGGCCCGAAACTGGGCGTGCCTTTGGAGGGAAAGGTAACGAAGAAGCAGCGCGAACTGAAGCAGAAGTTAGAAGCTGCCCGGGCGTCTTACGACCAGCGAATGGATGCCTTGATCGCCGACCAAGCTGCGTGGGAGCAAACGATTCTGGCGAAGTGGGAATCGCAACAAAAAGACGAAGACGCCAGCGACGATCCTTGGCGCGTCGTTGAGATCATTGACTTCAAGTCGTCAGGCGGCGCATCGCATGAGATTCTGGAAGATGGTTCAGTG
>CALBTA010000593.1 GCA_937967755.1 uncultured Planctomycetaceae bacterium
TAGCACGCCGGGGTGGTACCACAACAAGTGGCCGACCATCAGAACGCGTTGCTTCTCCCGGGCCAGATCGGCGAGCTGGCGACCCGTGTGCGGGTCAAGGCAAAGCGGCTTCTCGACGAATACATCTTTACCCGCCAACAGCGCGCGACGAACGACTCCGTCGTGCGTCTCAGCCGGCGTGGCGATGGCGACTGCGTCGATCGATTCATCCGCCAGCACCTGGTCCAGCGAACTGCTCACCGGCACTTCGCCGTGCTGCCCGGCAATTCGCTGGGCCTGCGCTTCGTCGCGATCGCAAATACATCGCAGCGAGCCGAGGTTGTGGAAGTTCCGTACGAGGTTCTTGCCCCAGTAGCCGCTTCCAATCACCGCGACGCCAGGCTGTGCATTGTCTGCCGGAAAGCTATCGAACATTTTTGGATTCAGTTTCATAGAAAGTGGAACGAGGCTATGAAGGACCGCTGGCGGCTGGTTCCAACGGTTCGCCCACAGGGCCGTCGCGCAATGGGCCATCGGGTAAGTACTCGGGCACGAAGTCGACCAACTTCGCTCGGATCAATTCGTCGGGCTGACCCATCAACGCCCGAATCTCGTCAATCGTTTGCCGCACTTCCGAGTAGGGACAGAAGCGGTGATACGCCGCACGAACTTTGGGGTGTTCGGTGGGAAGCGTGTCTTCTTCGTCGAAGTACAGTTCCTCAAACAGCTTCTCGCCCGGGCGCATGCCGACGACTTCGATGTCGATCGCGTGCCGGGGCAAACCTGACAAGCGAATTAGGTCTTTGGCAAGGTCGAAGATCCGCACCGGCTCGCCCATATCGAGCACGAAGATCTCTCCGCCGCGGCCCATGGCCGCCGCCTGCAAAACCAGTTGCGATGCTTCCGGGATGGTCATGAAGAACCGCCTCATGCGGTCGTCGGTGATGGTGACCGGGCCGCCGTTGCGAATTTGTTCCTGGAAGATCGGCACGACGCTGCCGACGCTGCCCAGCACATTGCCGAACCGTACTGCGACATACTCAGTGTGCGCGGCCACCTGGGAAAGCGAATGCACGTACCGTTCAGCAAGCTGCTTAGTCACGCCCATCACGCTGGTCGGGTTCACAGCCTTGTCGGTCGAAATCATCACGAACCGTTTGACACCAAATTCATCCGACAGGTCGGCGACGTTCTTTGTGCCGATCACATTGTTGAACAGCGCCTCGCCTACGTTCAGCTCCATCAGCGGAACGTGCTTGTGCGCTGCGGCGTGGAACACCAACGCCGGTTGCAGGCGTGCGAAGATGTCGTGCATTCGCCGCCGGTCGGTCACATCGGCGACACAGGGCGACAGTTTGGTGCCGCACGCATCCGCCACGTGCTGCACTTCGCGATCGATTGAGAAAACGTTGTTCTCGGCCTGATCGACGAGGATTAGATCGCTGGGGTGAAACTTCAGCAATTGACGGCAAATTTCCGATCCGATGCTGCCGCCCGCGCCGGTGACCATGACCGCCCGGCCCGCGACCAGGCGCTCAATCGATTCGGTATCGAGCTTGACCGGCTCGCGCCGCAGCAAGTCGTTGATTTGAATTTCCCGGATCGGAATTCGGTCCGCTCCGTTGAAGCGCTCTTCCGGCGGAGGAATGATTTTCAGTTCGAGGTTGGCTTCCTTGCAGCGTGAATTGATGTCGCGCAACCGGTTACCGGGAAGGTTCTCTGCCGAAACCAGGATATCGCTGGCCGAGTACTGTGCCGCAATCGCTTCCAGGTCGCCCTCACCCCCGAGGACCGGAATTTGACCCAGGTGCGAGCCACGTCGATTTCCATCGCGGTCGATGAATCCACGGATGCGGTAACCCAGCTCTGGGTGCGAGTTAATTTGGTGGGCCAACTTGCCGCTGGCCTGATCGGCACCAATCATCAGCGCCACTCGCCCATCACCCGCTCGAAAGGCCGGCTTGACTCCTTCCTGGAACATCCGCCAGCTCGACCGCAGCGCGCCGACTAGCCCGGCCGCCAAAATGGTATCGATGATCAATACCGAGCGCGGCACCTGGTAGGGCAGTATGAAGTGGTCGACCGCCCCGACGATCACCAGCGCCAAAGCCGTGGTTTTTAGCAGCGCGGTCAGGTCGGCGAATGTAACGTGCCGCCACCAGCCGTGGAATTGGCCCGCGAAAAAGAACACAGCGATTTTCAGCGCCAGTACGTACGGTAGCGACTTCCAGAAAACCCCGTAGGAGTCTTGCGGAATCGCGAAATCAAACCGTAGGCCGAACGCGATCCAAAATGCCGCTGCGAAAACCACCACGTGGCAAGCCGCTACCAGCAGCACGCGTGGCCGCGCCATTTCGCGAATCGTTTGCCGTATTTTGGAGAGCGGGCCGCTTGAAGTTCGGCCGCTTTGAATTTCGGTTTCTTCGTTGCTCATCAGGTGTTGTCAATCGATAGCGAGCAGCCGTTGCCGCGACTTGTCAGCCCGCGGCCGTTGGACGGCTGGTTATCTTCAGTCTGCCGCGTGCGCGACCGCGGCCGCGTCTAACCGTTGGGCGTCTTCAGCGTTCTGGTAGTACTCTGAACTGCCGTAACCGTAGCCGCCGTCGTAGTAGGCGTAGCGGCCCTTGCTTTCCACCGCGTTGACGACCACGCCCACGATGTGCGCGTTCATAGCGGCGAGCGCTTCCTTCGCCCGCTTGGCGTGGCTGCGGCCATCTTTGCTGATGCGAATGGTCAGCAACACGCCGTCGGCCCGCGCCGCCACGATGCTCGGATCGGAAACGGCCAGCACCGGCGGGCTGTCGATGATCACGTAGTCGTATTGCTCTCGCAGCAGATCCAGAAGTTCAACAAATCGCGGCGAGGTCAACAGTTCCGCCGGGTCCGGTGGAATGACGCCCGCGGGCAGCAGGCTGAGGTTCTTGATGCCCGTTTCGCAAATAGCGTCGGGAGGGTCGATATCAAGCCCGATCGTGCCAGCCAGGCCGTGCTCTGAAGCCACGCCGAAGATCTTATGTTGACGGGGCTTTCGCATGTCGGCATCGATCAGCAACACGCTCTTGTCCGATTTCGCAATCGAAACGGCCAGATTTGCCGCGACCGTCGACTTTCCATCGCCCGGATTGGGGCTGGTTACTTGAATCACTTTGTGATCTTCGCCGCCGTCGCTGAAGTACAGCGCCGTGCGCACCGTTCGGAACGCTTCCGATTCGCTAGAGCGGGGGTGGAAATAGCTGCACAACAGCGGATCGCGCTCGATCCCATCGGATGTTGACGTGGCGGCGGTTGGGCTGCCGGCGTAAGCGGGCACTTGCCCCATAATCGGCAGGCTGAGATGCTGCCGCACTTCATCGGCGCTGCGAAAACTTCCGTCGCTCAGTTCGGCGACAAAGGCCATGCCAGTTCCCAGCACCAGGCCCAAAAAGATCGAACCGACCGCCACCAGCGAAAGCCGCGGGGCGACCTTCTCGCCCTTGCCCGCGGGGGCGATGATCTGCGCTTCGAACCCGCCGTACTCCTTCACCAGGCTGGCGTCCTGCAACCGCTCGATCAGGCTGTCATACAGTGTTTGAGCCCGCGTGATGTCGTTGCGGAATTCCTCGTCACGAATCTCATGCCCGTTCAGCTTGCGGGCTTCTTCGTGCTCCTTGACGTAGAGATCAGCCAGGATTTCTTCCGAAGTATCGATGCGTTCGATTTCGTTCTTCAAATAGTCGACGTACAGGTCCACCAGGTTATCGTCCTTGATTTCGCCGGCGGGCGTGTCGCTCCCCTCTTCGGAAGCTACAAAGTAAGATGCCGAAGGCAGCGCGAAGAAGTTGCGGGTGGTCTCGATTCGATCGCGAACTGCTTCGACGTAAGGGTGGCCTGGCCCGTAGTCCGCCATCAGCCGCTTTTCTTCCAACAGCAGCGGAAGCAGTTCCGATTTCAGCGTCGCCTCGCCCAGCGCGATCGCATCCGGGTCGAAGCGGTCTTCGGCAAGGTCAGAAACCAATGCGACGAGGTGGCGCTGATCGCGCCCGTCGTCCTTGGCTTTCGTAATCGTTTGCAGCTTGCCCTCCAAGTCTGCCTTGGTCAGCAGCAGATTCGAACGTTGCAACTCGATCGCCGCCAACCGGTCTTGGCGAGGGTTGACTTCGTCTTGCCCATCCCAGATCAGTGGTGAGTCTTCGCGGAATTTTCGGTACTCCTTTTCCTTGTAGCGCAGATCGTTCTCCAGGACATCCCGGGCTTGCGTGATCAGGCCAACGGTGTCTTGGTTCATCTCGTCGTAAGTCTCAGCGAGGAACTGCTGGAAGCTTTCCAGAATCGCGTTGACAACGACCGCGCACTCGTCGGCGTAAGCGCCGCGAAAACTCAACTGCAAGACGCTGTCGGCTTCGCGCGACACGCGCGAGACCGTTAGCCGTTCGCGAATTTCAGTCGTTAAATCTTCGGCATCCTGCAGGCTCTGCAGCGAACCGAGGTCGGCTCGCCCGATAGCGCGTTCGACAATCACCGGGCTCTTCACCAGCACACGGTGCGTCGACGTGTAGTCTTCAATTTGAGAACGGGAAATGTGTTGTCCCGTGACCATGTCGGGCCGCTTCTCGACGACCAGCACTTGGGCTTCGGCTTCGTACAGCGGGGGCCGCTGCACGTAGTACAAAGCGCCTAGCACCAGGCCAATCACGATACCCAACGCCAGAAACGAACGCCGCCGCCAGGCGAACCGCATCAACTCGGTATACGAGATGAAGCTTTGCCCTGGAGAGTTCACGGACGAGTAATGGTCTTGCTCGAGGTTCATCTCGCACTCACTTCATTTTTGTTGATGCATGGTCTCGCCGCCGGCGCGCACTCCGTCCCCGTGGGTTGCGCAAGGGTTCGAAACGTTGCGAAACCTGACGAGTGTCCAAACCTCTGCCAAGCGGAGGTTTGGCTAAAATGGGATAGATACGTCACAACTTGGCAGATATACTCTGTTACCTAGACCGCAAAGTCAACATCCTAAGTTCCTCAATTTAACAAACGCGAACAGTGGTCAGACGAGTTTGCCATCTCACCGAGTGCCCATGCCAACCAGCCAAGCGATCTCCGAAGGTCGATCAGCCGACAAACTGCTAACTCAGCCCTGGAGCCATTTGTCCGTCGCGATCGAGCAACGAACGGCCACCATCGGCATCGTTGGGCTTGGGTATGTCGGCTTGCCACTGGCGAGAGCGTTCACCGACGCGGGGTTTGCGACGATCGGTTTCGATGTCGATTCGCGAAAGATCGCCACGCTTCGCCGGGGCGAAACCTACATCGGGCATATTTCTGACTTCTGGATTCAGCAACGCATCGAAGACGGCACGTTCGAACCAACAGACGAAATGTCGCGCCTTGCAGAACCCGATGTGCTAGTCATTTGTGTCCCGACGCCGCTCACCGAGAGCCGTGAGCCGGATTTGACCTATGTCGAGGCGACGGCGCGCCAGATTTCGCAAAACCTCCGCCCCGGCAAGCTCGGCATTTTGGAGAGCACGACGTACCCGGGTACCACCCGAGACGCTCTGATTCCCATTCTCGAGGAAAGCAGCCTGGCAGCGGGCAAGGATTTCCTCGTCGCCTACAGCCCCGAGCGCGAAGATCCCGGCAACCTCGACTTTTCCTCAACGACCATTCCCAAGGTGGTCGGCGGCATCGACGAGCAAAGCCAGGCCCTGGCGGTGGAGTTGTACAGCAGCGCCGTTTCGCAAGTAGTTCCGGTCAGCAGTTGCGAGGTTGCCGAAGCGGCAAAGATTTTAGAGAACACCTACCGGGCGGTGAACATCGCGTTGGTCAACGAACTAAAGGTGCTCCTACAGAAGATGGGCATCGACATTTGGGAAGTGATCGAGGCTGCCAAAACGAAGCCCTTCGGCTTTCAGGCGTTCTACCCTGGCCCAGGCTTGGGCGGGCATTGTATTCCGATCGACCCTTTCTACCTCAGTTGGTTGGCTCGTAAAAACGGAACGGCCACGCGATTTATCGAGTTGGCGGGCGAAGTCAACACCGGCATGCCCGATTACGTCGTCGAGCGCATCACTGCCGCGCTAAACGACGCCGGCAAACCGCTACGCGGCAGCCGTATCGCCATCCTCGGCGTGGCTTACAAGAAAGACATTGACGACCCGCGCGAAAGCCCGGCCTTGAAGCTGATGGAACTGCTGCTGCAGCGGGGTGTGCTGCTTAGCTACAGCGACCCGCACATCCCAGCTTTACCGTCGGCGAGGCACTACGACGTGCCGCGGCTGGCAAGCGAACCATTGACCGCCGAGTTCCTGGCGTCGCAAGATTGCGTCGTGATCGCGACCGACCATTCCAGCTACGACTACGAGCACGTCGTCCGCTACGCACCGATTGTGGTCGATACCCGCAACGCCACCGCGCAAATCACCGCGGGCCGCGAAAAGATTTACAAGGCGTAGCGACCTCTTCATGCGCGGATATTGACGCTCTGTTCACTAGGCGGGTGGCACACGCCCCGGCGACCGTCAATCGCTGATGTGGTAGCGCCTTTGTAGCGGTGGTCGGAAGCTCAGGTCGGTAGTTTCGCCGTTCGCGACTAAAGGAAAGACGCGCAGTTCGCCCCGCTGGTTCTTCGGCAACTGGGGAGATTCCACCGTGAAGCGGCCGTCTTCATCAGGCATTGCCGTCGCCGTTAACGCGTCATAGTCGCCGCCGCCATCAGAATCAAAATATGCGACAACGCCGTAGATCGGGATCATTGACTTCGCTTGCCCTGTAATGGTTAGTCGGTTGCCGTCGAGTTTCACCTCGGCGTCGGCTATTTCAATTTTGGCATGTTCTGTAAGCCCTTGGGTGGAGCCGCTGAACTGAGGGTGCGACGCCAGCCGCAGGGCGTGGGCGAAAGTTAGGAACGACCCTTTGCCTTCGCCGCGGCGCTCGTCGCCGTAGGTTCGGTTGCCCGCGCCCATCAACGCCGTACCGATCTGGTGATGCTCGTCACGGGTTTCGCGGCAATGCGGCACGCCCAACGCGTGGCCCAACTCGTGAGCGATTCCGCCGATGAAGATACTGTTGTGTTTGCCCAGCGAAATCCGGCCGTACTGCCCGTCGCTGATGATCGGCTGCTTCAATTTCAATCGGTCGACCGCCAGCGTCGGCGAATCAAGCTGCCACCCGATGCCACCGCGCGACCCGCCCATGGCGTAGTAAGGGCTTTTGTGCGTGAAGACTTTCGTCTTTTCATCCCAGTTCGCCAGGTTGCAGAAGATCATCACCGTCTCGTTCCGAAGATCGATGTGATTCTTCCTCAACACCGGCCAGCATTCATCACGAATCTTGTGCCCGCTGGCGACTTTGTACTGGCTTGTTTCCTCTTCACCTTTGACGAGCAACACTTCCAGCAAGTCACCGTCGGCTTGCTTCAAGTTGAACGTCCGCCGCCCCAGGCCGTGCCGTTCCATTTCATCCGCGTAGAAGTCTTGAATATCAAGCATGATCGCCGACAACCGCCGCTGGTATTCAGCCACCGGCTCGCGGTCCGCCGGCGTCCAATAAACCAGATGCACGACACGCCGCTCGCCATCGCGATTGTCCCCGTGATAGTCAGCCAGGCGGCGGGCCGCTTCTTTGGCTTGAGCGAAAGCTGAATCGGTTTGCTCGGCAGCTAACAAGCTCGTGGGCAAACCAGCCGAGACCAGCCCGATGCAAGTTGGAACTACCAGCAGGAACAACTTTGTGGTTATCGTCTTCATAGGTGACGATTGTAATCAACAAGCGTCACCTAGCGGGCGGGGTCGAGCTGGATCAGTTCAACGCCGCACAGTACAGGCTGGCCTTCTTTGGCGGTTAGGCCGATTTCGAGCATGCCGTTGACCTCGACCGCATCGAACTCACGCACCAGCAAATCTTCCCCGCTTCTGGCGATGTCAAGGTCTTCGAGGACTGTTTCTCCCTCCAGCGCAACGTCGAAGACGCGCTCGCCCGGTTCGGCGTTTGACGGTTCGGCGAAGAATAGGCGGACACGGTGCTTCGACTTGGCTTTTGAACTTTTACTTTGGTCTAAGGCGGTCGGCAGATACAGCGTCGCCTCGCCTTCCACGCCGGAATTGCCAATCCAATCGACGTCGCCGCGCACGTACCAGTTCAATTCCTTCGGGTCGGTATCGATCTTCAAGTCACGTCCGCCGCGCACGGCACGAACCCACAGCGTGCCGGCTTCGTCATAGCGGTCACCCGGTGCGCCCAGGTTGTATCCGATACGGCGAATCGGCGTCTCGCCGCGCGCTCGCGTCACTTGAAAACTGCCCCACGGCTGCGCACAGGGGCGATGGACCATTGAAAGCGCCGCCGCCCTGGCCCGCAGGTGGAACATGCCGAAGTTAGGCATGTTCAACATGCCGCCGGCGGGCAGCAGGCTGGTTGTGCAGCCCGCTTCGAAGCCGGGCAGCAGCGTGCTGGTTCCGGTTCGCATGTCGTGGTAACCCGTTCGCCAGGCAACCAGCGTGTCGCACCCACCCAGCACGGCGCAACCACTCTTCTTGAAGCCGAACGATTCAGGCTCGCCCGTCAACGGAGAAACGCGCGTCGCCAATTTGCCCGTCTTCGGATCGAACGCCGTGCCATAGCGGTTGAGAATCCGATCGCCGATCACGCTGTAAGGGCCATCGTAGTGTTGCTCGCTGATCTGCCAGACCAGTTCGCCCGTTTCGCCGCGGAATGCTCGGAAGATGCCATCGGGCCGCCCCGACTTGCTGCGGGTTTCGCGCTCCGGCAAACCGGGCCAGCCCCAGCCCTCGCCGGTCCACTCGCGCCCGTAGCGGTTGGGCACCAGCAGCAAATCGTCCGTCTCGATGTAGTTGATGTACTTGACCAGCCGATCAAGCTTCTCGTTCCAAACTTCCTTGCCGGTTTTCAGATCGAACGCCCGCAGCGCGGCGTCGGCGGTAGGCAGCTTGCGGCCGTTGTCGAGGTAGTTCGTCGCGGCATCGGATTGCAGAAGATCGGTGCAGAAAACCCGGTTCCCCGCCGCGACGAAAGCCCGGTTATTGAACGCGAGGTGCGCTGCGTGCGACCAGATCAACTTACCCGTTTCGCGGTCGACCGCGAAGACATGCGACATCGGCATCCGGTCACCCGTCCAGTCGCCCCCGTTGCCGCCGCTGCCGATCTTCGCGTCGCGCAAGTCGCTGGGGCGAAACGCCGTGGCGACGAGAATATCGCCAGCGACGCGAGGGTGTCCCCAACAGAGCGCTTCCCCGTCGTCTTTAGGCAGCGGCATCACCCAACTCTCTTTCGGCTTGCCGGTCGCCGGGTCAAAACGCAGGCATTGCTCGGCGGCGAAGACGTAGATGCAATCGGACGCGGCGGCCCAATTGAACCCGGTCGCCCGGGCGTGCTTGATCGGCGGCACTTCTTTTTGATTCGCCTTCTCATCGTCCCAGGGCGTCGACTGGCTGAGCGTGCCTCCGCCGCTGTGTGTGCCGTTGTAGATATGCATCGTCGGGATCGCCGCTTCCCACAGCAGGCGTCCGGTGTAGGCATCGATGCCGGCGATCACGCCGTCGCCTTGCAGGAACATCCGCCCATCGACGATCAGCGCGCCGGCAGGGCGGTTGCCGTGCAGGTAGTATTTGCGGTCGCTGGCCGGCCCGCCGTACCACAGGATGCCCAGCGGCGCTTTGGCCAGCTTGTCGCCAGTTGAGTTGTTCATCGAGGCGTTGGCGTATTCATGTGACCAGTTGCCGGCCCCCGCCAGCGGACCGCGCGTTTCGCTCTTCCACTCGACACCTACTTTGCGCATAGCCGCGCCGCCGTAGGGCCGCAGCGATTGCAAGGCGACTTCGCCGGGGTGGTCGCCGGTTTCGCAAAGCACGATCGACGCGAAGTAAGGCGGCAACATGTCCTCGCTCAGTTCCATCGCCAGGATGGTAAGGCGGCGCTCGTCGAAGCAGCCACGGCGGTCCAAATCTCGGCGAATGCGGTTGACCTTCGCCTCGTCCGCATCGACGGCGACGACGTACAACTCGGATGCGCGCAGCAGCCCTTCCACCAACGATCCGTCGGTTAGCTTCGTGACCAGCGCGTACCCGGCATCGTGACCTGCCAACGCGATGATTTGCCGGGCAGCTTCCGTGTCGCCGGCGGATTGGTAAGTTTTCAATTCGTGATGTTTCGGCTCGGCATCCAATGCTGGCCCGGCACAGTACAACGTTCCATCCTTGCCCGTGGCGAAAACCAACCCACCGGATGCGTTCGATCCAACGACATCTTTCGCCCCTGGCACGTTTGGTTTTTCCGCAACGGGCACGACCGTTTCCTTTGGCCAATAACTGCCGATGCCGGTTTCGATATCGAACCGCCCGGCCTTGCCACCGGTTCCGCTATAAGTGCGCACGTACACGTGGCCGTCGTGAATCCAATGCGGGATCATCAGCGGCCGCATGTGCAGCGATGGTGACTTCCAAAGCCGCTTGCCGCTGGCGGCATCGAAGCAGTTCATGAACACACCGTCGGCCGGCCAGCAACCTCCCATGATGTACAGCTTGCCACGGGTGAGCAGCGGGTGCGTCGGAACGGGCCAGGCGGAAGTCAGACGCTGATGTCCGATCACGAATCGCTGACCTTGGCCGACGTGTGCCTTCCAACGCAACTTTCCATTATGGCCCAGGCAGTACGCAAAGCCGTCGTCCGATCCGAACAGTACGTGCTTCGCGTCAGCCGCGGGCTGCGTGCGGATTGCCCCGCCGGTGTAAAACCGCCACTGCTCTTGGCCCGTCTTGGCGTCCAATGCCAGTAGCGCTCCGTTATGTTCGCAGCCGACGAAGACCAGTTCGCCAGCGGCCGCGGCGCGGTAGGTCGTGTCGCGCTGCATGTCTTTCACATGCAGCCACTTCGTTTGCCGGAGGGGCAATTCCAGCGACCAGCGCAGTGCCATATCGGCGTGGGCCATCGCGGGAACGAACGCCACGATCAGTACGGCGACCGCCCAGGTGTAACGTGTGTTCCACATTGTCAAATTCTCCTACTGACCCGTGACGCTCATGCGGATTGCATAAAGCGTTTTGCTTGTGGTAATGAACAGCGTCTTGCGATCTTTCCCGGCGAAGCACGCGTTCGACGCGGGCACCGGCAATTCGATAGCAGGAAGTTCTTCGCCGGAAGGGGCGAAGATGCGCAGTTTTTTCTCTCGCGGTGTTGTGTAAAGGTTGCCGCGCTCATCAAGCGTCATGCCGTCGGCGGCAACTTTGAAGAATAGTTGCTTGTCGGTGAGCGTTCCATCTTCGCCAATAGCGTAGCGGAACGTGCGGCCCAAGCGGCGGTCGGTGATGTACAATAGTTTCCCATCCGGCGTGCCGACGATGCCGTTGGGTGTATGGAAGCCGTCGGCGGCTTTGCTGACTTTCTTATCCGGCGAGACGTAGTAGACATACTGGCCGTCGAGTTCCAACTCTTCCTTCTTGCGGCTGTAGGCTGGATCGGTGAAGTAGACGCCGCCGCGCGGATCGATCCACAAG
>CALBTA010000594.1 GCA_937967755.1 uncultured Planctomycetaceae bacterium
CACGATTGTCTACCCGTCTGTCGGTTCGATCGTTTCCAAACAGCGCGGCCCGGCAGGCGAAGGAGTGCCGGCCTACGTGATTATGGGTTACCCGAACCTGACCCGCGGACCCGGTTTTCTCGGTGCGAAACATAGCTACCTGTACCTCACTGAAACCAAGGCCGGCCCGGCGGGATTGGCTCGCCCCGACAACATCACGCCAACGCGTGCCGAGCGGCGGAACAAACTGCTGGCAAAGCTTCGGCAAACTTATTTAGAGCGGAACGCAGGCGACGACAAGATCGCCGACTACGACGCCACCGCACAGCAGGCTGAAAAACTTTCCGGCCCCGAGTTCATGAAGGTCTTCGATCTGGATCGTGAACCGGCCGAGTTGCGCAACCGCTACGGCGGAGAATTTGGGCAACGCTGCCTCCTTTCCCGGCGACTGCTGGAGCGCGGCGTGCGGTTCATCGAGGTCGCCCATAACCTGAACTTCGTCAACGGAACCGGCTGGGATGTTCACAACGACGGCATCGAAAACCAGCACTTGCTGATTCAAGAGTTGGACAGCGCGTTGTCGGCGCTGATCGTCGATTTGGAAGAGAAGAAGATGCTCGACAAAACGCTGATCGTCGTCAGCACTGAATTCGGGCGCCCAGCCGGGTTCGACGGCGGCGGCGGACGGGGGCATCACAGCAAATCGTTCAGCGCCCTGCTGGCCGGCGGCGGGTTGAAGTCGGGCCAGGCGATTGGCACGACCGACGAGCAGGCGATGAAGATCGTTGACCAACCGGTCAGCGTGCCTGATCTGTTCGCAACGATCTTCGCGTCCCTCGGCATCGACCCGGCCCATCACCTTTACGACGGCGACCGCCCCGTGCCAATTACCGACAACGGCAAACCAATTGCCAACGTGTTCGTGTAGCTGAATTTGCAAAAATTCAGCAGTCACGGCGACGCATCTGAACTATTGCAAGTTCAGCTACCTGACCGGACTACGAAGTCTATGGCCGCCACGGCTTCGGGCCGTCCCCTTTTTGCTGCAGGAACTTGGCGTCGACGGTTTTGTACCACTTGTGCAGATCGGTCCTCATTTCGGCGACGCGCTCTTCATTCTGCCCGGCGACATCGTGCAACTCGCCAATGTCGTCGTCCAGGTTGAACAGATGTACCTGCCCATCTTCGTAACGCTCGATCAATTTCCAGTTGCCTTGGCGGACCGCCCCGCCTGGAAACGCGCCCTGGTTGGGGTAATGCGGGTAGTGCCAGAAGATCGATTCGCGGTCAAGCATCTCCCCGCCGGCCAACAGCGGCTTCAAGCTGACGCCGTCCAGATGCTGATCCTTCATTGCCGGCTTACCCGCCAATTCCAGAATCGTGGGATAAAAGTCGGTGCTGATCACCGGAGCGCCGCATGTGCTGCCGGGTTTGGTCACGCCGGGGACGCGAATCAGAAACGCTTCGCGGATTCCCCCTTCGTATAGCCAGCCTTTGCCGCCGCGGAGCGGCAAGTTCGAAGTGGGCGAGCCTTCGGAGGTTGACAGCCCGCCGTTATCTGACGTGAACATCACCACCGTATTCTCGGTTAAGCCCAGCGCGTCGACCTTGTCGAGTACCTTGCCGACGGCCATGTCCATCGCTTCGACCATGCCGGCGTAAACGGCGTGGCTTTGCACGATGCGAACCTTGCGAGGCTTGTTGTTGTTCCAAATCTGCTCCTCATCGCCGAACTGCTCCTTCTCGTGCAGTTTGAGCTTCTCAGCCTTTTCCTGGTACTTCTTCTTCAAGTCCTCGCGAGAAATCAGCGGCGTGTGCACGGAATAGAACGAAATGTACGCCAAGAACGGTTTGTCCTTGTTCGCTTCCATGAACTTGTTGGCTTCGGTCGCCAGGCGGTCGGGCAGATGCTCGCCGTCGGGGCCATCGGAAAGCCGCGGGTTGCCGTATGGCGAAAAATACTTCTTCCCACCGTAAGGCCCGCCGCGATCGATGCCGCCGGCGTTCACGTCGAAGCCCTGCTTTTCCGGCCAGAAATTTTCGTTGGGCCCCAGGTGCCACTTGCCGGCAAAAAACGTGGCGTAGCCATGTTTTTTCAGCGTCTCGGCGATCGTGACTTCTTCCAGCGGCATCTGGCAGTTCAGCGCTGCCGGGTTGAATTTGCCCGCCCGCTTACCGCAAAAATAATTCGTCGCGTCGACCCGGGTCGGGTACTTGCCCGTCATGATGCTGTACCGCGTCGGGCTGCAAACCGGGCAAGCGGCGTACCCATCGGTAAACCGCATACCGCTTTTCGCCAGGGCGTTGATGTTCGGCGTGTCGTAGAACGTCTCTGGGTTGTTGCAGCCGACATCCATGTAGCCCAAGTCGTCAACCAGGAAGAAGACGAAGTTGGTGTGATCGGCCGCGCTGGCCGCGTGCGAAATAGAAAGCACAGCGAGAGCAACAAACAGGATTCGGCAAAGTCGGTAAGTCATGGCGTTGTAGATTCGATATCGTGGCGAAGTCAATCGGTGGAACAAACGCTTCGTCCCACCTGCGGGCGTCCGTTCGATACGCCCGAAGTTCGCTACGCATCATACCACGCCTAAGATCGCCTTGCTGGATGTCAACTCGCTTTCTTCGCGACGAAATAGCTGTTCATGATGTCGTGCGGCAAATCGTGGATGGCCACGCTGGGGAAGCCGGCGTCGCGCAGCATTTGCTCGGCCAGTTCCACGCCCCAGCAAGTTCCCAACCCCGCCCCGCCGAGGGCAAGTGACACCGTCATGCAATGCATCGTGCTGATGGTGAACAAAAATGGGGCGATCGGGTGATCTATGTTCTTTTCTAGCTGTGACGAAGTCCGTATGTCCTGCATCAAGAAGATACCGTCTTCGCGAAGCGCCTGCTGAATTTGTTGCAGCACGGTCGCGGGGTCGCGTTGGTCGTGGATGGCATCGAAGGCGGTCATCAGGTCAAAGCGATCAGTCAGGCCAAGATCAGCCACGTCCTTCACTTCGAACGTCACATTCGT
>CALBTA010000595.1 GCA_937967755.1 uncultured Planctomycetaceae bacterium
CCCCGGTAGAGGCGGCATCGACGTGGAATTCAACATTGGAATTCTAAATCTCAATGAACGGCAAAGCCCCAACGGGGCGAGATAATAGCCATCGCCGAGTAGCCTCAGCCAATCCTATGTTTTCTTCCGGCGCAGCGCTTTGCTGCGGAGGGCCGCTAGGCAAATTTCCTGTCGCCCGAGGGCCAATTGGCGGATTCGCACTTCTTCGTAACCCCAGCTTCGCACGCGCCCAACGAAATCGCCTGCCAGCGCATACAACGGGCGGTCAAGAAGTTTCAGCGTGAGCAGCATCCCGTCGATCTTCACGCCAGGGTAAGTCACAATGTTTTCGACCGTCTCCAGCGTATAGCTGGGGGCGACGTTCAGGTCGGCGGTCAACCAGCGGAACGCTTTGTACTCGCGCCGCCGCAGGTCGGCTCCGCGCTTGCGGATGTGGGTGAAGCCCTCGCGGTTGCGTAGGCGCTCGTCGACTTCCGCCGGATCGATGCCGGTGACCGTGTAGCCGCGATCCAACAGCGCCTGGACCGACCCACCGGGCGAACAACCGATCTCGACGAACGCATCGCCAGGGTTGGCGGGCAGTCGCGACCACGCCAGGGCTTCGGCCGTTTTCACGTAGGCCCTGCTGATCATCTCGTCGGGCGGAGTCAACTTGGGAACGCCGCCGGGCCAACGCTGCGGCACACTTTCGACCCGGTGCAGCCCAACCCACCAGTGATCAGGCTCAACCATGATGCAACTGAGCACCCGTTGGTTCGGCCGAGCTAGTTCATTAACTGGTACCTCTTTGTCGGAATCAAATGACAACAACTGTGCGCCGATCTCATTGGCCAGCGCTGCCGGCCCCGGCCAAAAGCCATGATCGCCAGGCAGCGCCGCGTCGCGTTGCCAGATGTGCAAGTGGTCATACGGTTCAGAACCTGCCGTTGCCCAGAACTGCTCGGCCCGCTCCGCAAGCGAATCGCCCTTGGCTTGCCCGATGGTTCGCCCACAAGTTCTGGCATACACACTGCCGATCAAGGGGTTGGAATTGCTGGCGGTTTTCTCGCCGGTCTGTTTGAACGTCACGAACCCAGGCCGCGAAAACGCAAAGTGCAGCTGCGGCCATCGAGCGGCAACTTCGTCCTTCAGCGCCCACTCGACGCCCCGCTGGCAGACCGCGAAGAGGAACGTTGGTTCGGGAAGCTCGTTGGGCATTGGATTATCTATGCGGCCAAAGGGCATTAAACTACTGCCACACATCTCGCAATTCCATTCGGTCGGGATCGTTCATATTGAGCAACTCCACTGTCGCTCGGCCCGTCGGGGTAGTGCCAACAATCTCGCTACCGTTGAGCATGAAATGATCGTCCCACGAATCGGTGCGCGGGTGAAACAGCGGAACCGCGTCACCCAATTCCGGATCAATGCTGCTGAGGTTGGGGCCTTTGTAGGCGTTGCATCGATCACACGCGAGAGCCAAGTTGTTAGCCTCGGTTGGGCCACGATGCTGACGGGCGATGATGTGTTCGATGTGGAACGTCAGCGGCACAGCCTCTTGTGGCAAGCGACAATACTCGCAACATTCGCCCGCGCGACGCCAGACAAGATCGCGTAATTCTGCATCCATGCCCAATCAGCGTTGAGTTAAGAAACTCCGTGCTTTCGCTTGAATGATGCCGACAACATCGGCCGCCTGGATGATGCTCTTATATTCTGCATCCTCCTCCGGCGTCAGTTCGCCTTCATTGGCCTTGTCTGCCAATTCCGACACGCGAGCCTGGAGCTGTGGGTCAATTTTCAGATCCACAATCTTCTGAGCTATTTCGGGCGTAAATGCATCGACGACTGGCTCAAGAAAGCGGTTGATGTAAGTGGCGGTTGTCATGCTTCAATCATACCACAGTGCCGTTCGTGAGTCAGGCAGAAAGTAGCCTCCCATCGCCCTCGGAGCCTGGTTCAGCGACTCGCATTTTGAGGTGGACTCAACTCGGGATGCCTTTGACAAACACCCACCCGCTCGATTACACTAACTCCCGCAAGGCAACTCTTCACGGGCTGGCGTTTTACCGGTCGTTCCCGCAGTGACTCACGCGGGAACAAAGTTTCGTGAGGAGTTTTTCTATGCGCCTATCTGTTGCAGCTATCGCTTGCGCCTGCCTATCGTTCACTTCGGTCTTTATCATCCGCCCGGAAATTGGCTGGGCGGGTGTCTTCAGCGACGGGCCTTCCTACGGTTCGACGGAGGTGGAGTTCTTTGCCGCCATTGATGCCGAGCAAATCGAAGCCACGATGGTCCCCAACGACTCGCGCAAGGTCACCATTCAGGTCAAGAACAACACCGACAAGCCGCTGGCCATCCGCCTGCCACACGCGTTCGCCGGCGTGCCTGTGCTGGCACAGTTAGGTTTGCCCAACATTGGCGGAAACGGGGGCGGCGCTCCGCAAGGTTTGGGCATGGGATTTCCCGGCGGTGGCGGCGGGAACAATGCCGGCGGGATATTCGGGAGGCCTGGAGGGGTGATGAATATTCCGCCGGGAAAAGTATTGAAGGTGAAACGTGCGAGCGTTTGCCTGGAATATGGCAAGCCCGAGCCGGGGCCGCGGATTCCTTACAAGATTGTCCCGTTGGAAGAAATGAGCGACGATCCGTCACTGCGCGAAATGCTGACCGTGCTCGGCCACGGCGAGTTGAATCAGCGGATCGCCCAGATCGTCGCCTGGCGTTTCGCCAACGGCATGACGTGGGAGCAACTCGCCAGCCTGACCGTGAAGCAATTTAACGGCCGGCACACGCCGCGTTTCACCCTGGCGGAAATTCGGCTCGCCCAACAACTGGCCGCCGCATTGCCATCGCAGCAACGCAACCGTAACGATCAGCAAGAAAGCCTCAGCCGCCGGTAAGTAGCAGAAGTGGTGAAACTTCTGAGACTTCAAGGGAGGATCAATTCTTTGGCAATCATGCGCACCGGCGGCTAGCGCCGTGCCGCTCAGGCTTTGCTGCTACTGCGCACCGCTGCGTGTGCCGCGCGGCGAGCCGCCGATGGGCTGGCCCTCGGGCATTGGCCGGCCGGCGGTCAGGAATCCGCGTGCGTAAAGGTTGTCCTTGACGCGGCGGAAGTCGGCGAAACTGTCGGGGTAGGTCCAGATGGTGATCGTCGTCGTGTTCGGATCGAACTGTTTGAGCCGCCGGTCGAAGTCCGATTGATCCTTCAGCGCCGAATTCACCGGTTCGCCCATGTGCTCGCTGGCAGGGACGAGAATGAAGCCATCCAGGTCAACGACTTCGCGAACCGCCGCCCCGCCGCTGGTATTCATAGTGATCTTCCGGCGAACCAATCGGTACTTCATCGTGAAACCGCCGACCGGCCCAACGATCTCGTTGATCTCGGAAGTATCCTTCAGTTTGTAGGCCTTCAGTTGGGCTTGTTGCTTCATTTCTTCGGCCAGTTGGTTCAGCGGCACATACACCAGCCGCCCGCCGGAAAGCCGGAAGTGTTCTTCCTCACCGAAGACGGTTTTCGCCATCGGCGTAGGTAAATGTTTCAGCACGACGACCGGCGCGGACGAGTTTTCGGCGGCGATCTTGGCCGACGATAGATCCTCCAACTCATCCCGCGCCGCTTGAAGCTGACGGCGGATATCGAACTCCGCCTGCTGTGAACCATCGAGCTTACCCCGTTCCTCTTGAATGAGTTGCTCGGCGGCGAGGGCCATGGTTTGCAGTTGATTGCGCAGATCGAATCGCGACTTCGTTTCGGCTTGCACGCCTTGGGTCGATTCGGCCAAGTCGTCGACTTCGGCTTTCAGTGATGACAATTGCCGCCGCTGCTCGCTCAAACTGCGTTCAGATTCTTCGACGACCCGTAATTCGGCAACGTTCGCAGCGGCCGCTGCAACATCTTCCACGGCAGGCGGGGCGATGAACGCATCCTTCGCCTGCACACCGACGACCATCACCAAAATGATGATGATGCCAACCATATTGGCGACGATGTCCAGGAAGGAATCGCTTCCTGGCGCGGCGTTTGATGAGTTGCGTTTCCTTCGTGACATCGCTCTACCGTTTCCACTCCACTTCGACGCCGCTTTGCTGCATCAATGCGGCCAGTTCAGCGAAGCGTTTCTCTCCGCCGCGGGTGACTTCGACCGAC
>CALBTA010000596.1 GCA_937967755.1 uncultured Planctomycetaceae bacterium
AAACTTCGTACCACGTCATGTCATTTTGGCTGCCGCCGTGACCGGTGTGGTGCTTGCCCTTGGTCAGGCCCAATCCGGTGAAGCAGATGCCGAAATCGCGAACGCCGGCAGCGGATGAAATCGTCAGCACGTTCGTCAAACCGCAAATCAACGCGGCGGCTCCGATATCGAACTGCGCATCCAGCCGATCTGTTTCCACGTTGGAAGTGTACTTGTCGCTGGCGACTGGGCCTTTCTCACGCAACGTCTGTTCGATTTCGTTTAGCCGGCTTTGGCGGTTGCGCAGCGTTTCGAATGTTTCGAGGTAAGCGCCCAACTGTTCACGTTCCTGACCGGCCAATTGCGACTGCACGCGCTTCACGTCGTCTTTCAGGAAGTCGAGCAGATTGTTCTTCGCCGCGAACTCTTCCTTGGCGGCCCCGTCGGCAACGCTGCCAAACAACGCGGCGTAAGCCTGGTCGGGCTTGACGATGATCGGCAGCGCCTTTCCTTCGTCCAACGCGCTAATCGTGTAAACCACCGCGTTCTCCAGGCGGCCGGAGATTCCCAAACCAACATGCGGGAAAATGCCGGGCAAAAGTTTGGCCAGCGCGCCGTCGACGGTCGGCCCCGCGACGTTCTGGCTTTCGCCTTTTGCAGAAAAGCAACCCATCGCTGCAAAATTGTTCGAGTGCCCGCCACCGCAAATGCGGCCTGATAAACCTTGCAGCAGCGTGACCTTATCCTTCCACGGCGTCAGCGATTCCAATGCCGGCGGCAGGTGGTGATCTGCCAACGAGAAATCGACGATCTTATCCGGGCCGTTGAGCGGCTGTTGCCGGCGAGCCTTCCGCTCATAATCTTTCGGCGCACCTTGCTGCGGAGTGAACCCGTTGCTTTCCACCACAAAGACAAATCGCTTCGGCTGCTGCTTCACGCCGGCAGCCTGTGCCTGCAACTTCGCCACGATGGGCGAAAGCACAACGCTACCAGCACCCAGCGAAAAACCCTTCAAAGCATCGCGTCGAGTCAGTGCCATCGTTTTGGCTCCGTGGTGAAGGTACGACGGTCTTCCAAGGCCGTCGAACTGTTGGGTTAATACTCTTCGACGGCCTTCGCAGACCGCCGCACCTCAAGCTGCATACAGCATACAGCTATCATCGACATATATCAATAGTTTCTAATCTGTTTTTTCCGCCCGGGCGATTTCGCCGGAAGGAACGCGGAACAGGAACGAATCGCTCGAAAGCAACGCCACGATCAAGGCCTCCATACTTCCGCCGCTTTCGCGATAGGCTCGGTGGCTGGCCTGCAGACTTTTCGCATCGCCCAGCGATTCGTTGCGGCCGGCCCAATAACGGAACGCGTGGCGAACGAAGACCTGTTCGACATATTCGCTCTCGGCCAGTTTGTGCAGCATATCGACGGCGTCACGGACATCGGATTTCACCGAATCGACGCCGACCAGATCGATTTTCCCGGAAGCGTTGACCTTCACGTCGCGCAGCACGTCGCCCTGGTGGTTGCCCTTTTCGTCAACGTTCTTCTCGGTCGCCTCGATGTCGAGAACCAACTCCACCTCTCGGTACCGGCCGACATGATCGTAGATTTCAAACGGCAGCCCGACGTCATTCATCAACTTATGGCACTGCCAACAGTATTTCTCTTCAGTGACGTGCATCCGCTGCCGCAGGGTCATCTCCGGGGCGTTGGGAAGTTGGGCGTCGACGGTGATCGGGATATCGGGCACGACGGTGCCCAGCAGGCGTTCGCGCATCCGCTTGCCACGGAGGATGGCGTTGTTGTCGTCGCTGGTTGAATACGCCATCAACCAGGCAGGCTGCGTGAGAATTCCGGCTCGCTCTTGCTTGGGAAGTTCCGTCGGCTGCTTGTCAGGGAAGTCTTTCAAGCTGTACGGCAAATAAGTACTGCGGCCGGGCATCGGCGGCATCTTGCCTTCGTACTTCTCGGGGTCTTTCTTTTTCTTTTCGTTGAATTCTTTCAGCGCATTGGCCCGCTTCTCTTTCGTTTCGGCCGCGTTGCGATAGGAAACGAACGCCTTGTTGGTCGTCAGCAGTTCCTTGAGAACGTCCTTGTCTTCCTCCAGGATGTGTTCGATCAGCCGGTCGGTATCGTCGACCATCGTGCGGGCGTCGTAGTGGTTGTACTGCTTCGGATCCTTGAAAACCTCAGGGGCTTTTACGTAGTCGAAATATTCCTGAAAGAAACGCAAGATGCGCGGCTTCTGCAGTTTCGGGTCGTCCAGCATTTGCTGAACGACTTCGGCGACGCCCTCTTGGGTATCGAACTGGCCCTTTTTCGCCGCGTCGAGCAGGCGCCCGTCGGGTGCCTTGTCGGTCAACGCGTATGCCAACGCGAAGGCGATTTCGCGGGATGTCAATCGCACGCGGCCTTCGTCGTCCGCCTGCCCGTCGCCCACTTCAAACCGAAACACCGCTTCCGGCAACATGAAGACCGCCGCGAGCGTGTATCGCGTGCCAATTTTCTGCCCGGCGTCTGTCACATTCTTGTGGTACAGAGCGACGAACCGTTGCAGTTCGTCCTCGGTCGGCTGCCGACGAATGACTGTTTCGAATTGCCGGCGGACGGCCGTTTCGATTTGCTCGTCCGTTGGCTTTGTTTTCTTGTCGAACAGCGGTTCGAATTCCCGCGTGCCAATCCAGCGCGGCTTGCCGTCTTTCTCGCCCGTTCTGGTTTGCTTGCCCACGATCAACAGCGCGTTCCGCATCAGACCGACTGTTACCGGCTCGTCAATCTTCGGGGCACCCATATCAGCGAACGTGCTGCTCGACTCAGGCGAAAGCGGTTGCCCGATGCCGTTGACCCCTTTGCCAAGATCTCCGGTGAAGCGGTTGTAGATCGGCGGGCTGATCCGCCGAACACCGCTGGCGGCATCGAACGCGGCGGTCGGCTTCCCGCCAAACAACAGGTAGTGCGGAACGCTGTTGCCGTTGATGTACGCTTCCCGCCGGGCGAGGTGCTTACCTGCCCGTTTCATTTCGGCCTGAATCCAAGTGCTGATCGCCTTCACTTCGTCTTGTTTCAGCGCGGGTTGTCCCTCCGGCGGCATCTCACCGGCGACCACTTTGTCCAACACCATCGCCCAGCGGGCGGCGCTGGTGCTGGTTTTCATATCGAATTCGAGCTGCGAAAGATTGAGATCGCCTTCAGGTTCGTCGCCGTCGTGACATTCGGCGCAGTGCTGTTTGAAGATTGGCGTGATTTCGTCGGTGAACATCTCGCCGCTGGTTTCCAGCGTCAGCACGGGAAGCTCTTCTTCCACGGCGTGCAAAGCCGGGGAAAATGCCAAGGTGAATAGAAGCAGCGATATCGAACTCAAGGCAACTCGCGCATCGCGGATAAGTGCGTCCATCGCGGATTCTCCAATGGAGCGGTCGAAACTGTTGGCAATTTCTCGGTAGGAACTTCAGACCGCATTCTGCATGCAGGCGGTGGGTGGATTGAGTATAACGAACTCAATGCAGCCTGTCACGCCATTTCATCCAAATTGAACCAAAAATTTTCCATGCCCCATACCACCACCATCGTGGCGACCGTTGTCGGACTGTTGATGGGCATCGCGATGGCCCAGCCGAATGAGTGCGATGCTACCGACGTCTGGATTTTTTCCGGCCAATCGAACATGCAGAAGATTGGCGGTGAGGCGCAGCGGGCGGTTGGTGAAGTTGTGGAATCGCACGGGCGAGAACATCAGTCGATCTACGTGGCCGCGCCGGGGAAGCCGATTGAGGCGTGGCTCGATGCCGAGCACAAGGACTACCGCCTGTGGCAATCGCTGCAAATGCAGATCGCCGAGGCGAAGGCCGCCGGGCATCGGTTCCAAGGCTTCGTTTGGTACCAAGGTGAGTCGAATGTCGGCTCAGGCGCTGGTAAGTATCAAGGTCAGTTGACGGAACTGGTTGCCCGTGTTCGCAAGGAAACCGGTCAGCCGCAACTTCCGGTGATCGTTGTGCAGCTTGCGGCAGCGACTTCGTACGATGGCAAAGATTGGGCGGTGGCGACCATTCGCGAAGCCCAACGCCGCTTCGCCCGAGACGATGATAACGCAGCCGTGGTCGCCGCGATTGACGCGGAGATTGGTGACTACACGGTGCATCTGGGCAATGAAGGCGCGAAAGTTGTTGCCAGCCGCGTCGCCGCGGCCGCCGACCGGTTGGCTTACAGCAATGCCGACGCCCGGTGGGGTCCGCAGTTTCAGCGGGCCTATTTCGCAGACAAACAGCGGCGCGCCGTGATCGTCGAGTTCTCCGGCGTCGCCGGAGAACTGAAGCTGGGTGACGGTTGGCTGTCAGGCTTCGGCGCTAGCGTGAAAACGAAGCTGCCGAAGGTTTTGTCAGAGCTAGACAACACCGAGTCGCTGGGCGAGTTGCGGGACG
>CALBTA010000597.1 GCA_937967755.1 uncultured Planctomycetaceae bacterium
AACATAGCGCCCAACAGTGGGGCGCGAACCTTCTCGGCCTGTGCCGGTTGGCCGATTGACCTATTCCACGCCGATGCCATCTTCCCCCTGAACGGGCCGTGCTGCTGGATCGCCGCCTGGCAAAATTTTCCCAAAAGGTTGCGGGAAGTTCTATACGGACGTAGAATACGCTTCGCGTTGACAAGAGAAGAATTCTCCTCCGTTTATCGCGGGACAGCAAATAGATTTCAAATCTGCGCGTGCCTTTTCGGGTTCGCGCCCTGCCGTTCGGCAGTTGCAAATTCCGATGGGAGGCAAGGCCATGAGGCGTTTAGCGTCGCAACGTTCACCGTTGGGTTTCACGCTTGTTGAACTATTGGTGGTGATCACCATCATCGGCATCTTAATGGCTCTGCTGTTGCCCGCCGTGCAATCCGCACAAAGCAGCGCGACCGATGCCCAGTGCAAAAACAATTTGCGGAACCTAGGCATCGCCTACCACCGCTTCGCCACAACACAGGGTGACGCTTCGACCATCGGCATGTACCAAGGTTGGTCGGGGCAACTCCTGAAGTACACGGCCGATGAAGGCGACGTGTTCATCTGTCCCGAAGACGACCTTGATTCGTTCGGAAGTTCACAGGCGATTCCTGACACCGTTGTGTTCAATAACCACGAAGACAACGACATAATCCAGATGTATGTCGAGCAATCTAATTTCACGCTGCCGGCCGATCTGCCTACAGACATGTCAACGCCCGGCTACAGCCAGAATTTCACAGGGGGCGCCGGCGATACAATTCCAGCGGGTACGGTCGTTGACTCGTACTTGCTACACTACGATCCGATCGGCAGCACAAACTCTTACGCTTACGATCAGACGTTCGCTTTCAGCGGAAAGATTCTGGGCATCATTTGCAAGACTAGCACGCTGCACAACACCGACGCCATCATAGGTGCCTCGGGCACGAGCTATCCCAGCTCGCAAGGTGCCCGCGGATACGAAAACAACGCTGAGAAGGTCGAACTCACCGACAGCATGAACGCATTCATCGTGCATGAATTCCATTCCACGTTCCCCGGCGAACAAACCCGAATCATTACTGAGCCGGGCGGCGCCGCGGGAACCAGCTATGCGATGAACAATCAGGTCCGCAGCGTGGCTGTGTTGGCGGCCCATCAGGTGTTACTGGCCGGGTATGAGAAGTCGGTGATCGATGTTGATAACCAAGGCGGCAACAACGATGGCCCGGAGTGGATCGCCGACCGCCACATGGGCGCGTTCAATGTCGCCTACGGCGACGGCAGCGTGCGGAGCGCCCAAGGCGTCGATTTCTTCAACCCCGCCCACCCCCACTGGCCAGCCAAGGGGCGGTAAGCCTTAAGGCCGAACTCTCTTCATGGCGGGGCAGAACGAATCAGCCGCCCAATCGCATCCGCCCGTGCGCAAATCGTTTTGGCGGTGGGCGAGGCGGCTTCTGCTTCTGCTGCTCGTTCTCGCCGTCTTCGTGCTGACTCCTTACATCGCTGCCCGCTGGAGCGCCGCCGAGAATGAAGTGCTGGTTTACTCGCCCGGTGTCGTCGCTGGCGAACCGACGGAAGAGCTGAAAACTCTTCGGATTTTGGCGTACAACATCGCCCACGGCCGCGGCCCCACCAATGGAAATTGGGACGAATCGGGCCAGTTAAAGCGCCGGCGAATTGAACAGATCGCCGAGCTGATACGCGAACAAAACCCCGATGTTGTGATCCTCAACGAGGTCGATTTCAACGCCACCTGGAGCGGGCATCAGAACCAGGCGGAAGCGATCGCCCGCCTGGTAGGTTATGATCATCGCGCCGAACAGCGGAATCTCGACTTGCAATTCATCTACGGCAGTTGGGTCTTCGGCAACGCCGTGCTGAGCAAGTTTCCCATCGTCTCCGCCCAGCCGGTACGGTACCCGGTGCTCAGCGGCTGGGAACATGCGTTGGCCGGGTCGAAGCAGGGCATCGCCTGTACACTGCAGCTCTCGCCTGAGGAGCAGGTGCGCGTGATCGCCGTGCACTTGGAAGTGCGCAGTGCGCCGGTTCGGAAGGCTTCGGCGGAAGCGCTGCTCTCGGACCTCGAGCAGGCGGAAGTTCCCACCGTGTTGGCGGGCGACTTCAATTCGTCGCTATCGGAACAAGAGGACGCCCGCTGGCCAACCGGCCAAACTGCTCTCGATTTGCTTGCAGGGTCAGGAGCCATCCAGCTTCCGCCGACTAAGAATCCCCGAGTTGACGACTTCACCTTCAGTTCGACCGATCCGCAGCGCGTAATCGACTGGATTCTCATCCCACCGGAAACCCGATACGCCGAGTACCGGGTGTTGCCCAGCGAACTATCCGACCACCGCCCCGTGATGGCAGTGATTGAGTTGCCGGCTAGTCCTTAAGGGATTGTTTCACCGATTCTTAAACGATGTTGTTCAATGCTCCCGCCCCAACTGGCAACGCTGTGCAGCCTATTGTCGAACGTGGCAACTGGTCGCGCAGTGACAACTTTACGCCGAAGGCGTTGCACATCGTAGCCCAGGGTTCGACGCGCAGCGGCGTACCCTGGGTTGGTGAGGCTGCCACGCTCGTTACGCTGAAAGCGTTATACAACGGTGCTACGTATTGGCTATCGGCGTATCTACCGCGGTTGCGCCGTCGCGTGCAGGGAGCTTTGATGGGCCGGACTAAAACTCAACCACCATCGCATGGCGGCCAACCAAACATCACTCATCCAGCGCCGAAATCGGAAACAACTTGCTTGGCACGTGTTGCTCACGCATTACTGCTTCCAGTTTCTTCACAACCTCCGGGTGTTCGGCCGAGACATCGGTTTGTTCCCCGATGTCGATCTTCAGGTTGTATAGCTCAGTGACGATCTCCTTTTTGCGGTTCAAATTTTGCCGCACGGCTTTCCAGTCACCCACGCGCACCGATTGCTGGCCGCCGTAGCCGCTGAACTCGCGGTACAGGAACGGGCGGGCCGGTTGTTCTTTTCCGATCAGCGCCCGGGCCTGGCTGATGCCGTCGATGTTATCGGGAACGGCATCCGCCTTGCCGATCAGTTCCAGCACGGTCGGCAGCCAATCTTCCCAACCGCTGATGGTGTCGCTTTCGGTTCCCGCTTTGACCCGGCCCGGGAAACGCACGATCGTCGGCACGCGCACACCCCCTTCGTAGAGAGAGCCTTTCAGCCCGCGCAACTCTCCGACGCTATTGAAGAAGTCGTAATCCACTTCGTCCTTCAAGTGCGTCGTGCCGTTGTCGCTGCTGAAAATGACGATGGTGTCACCCGCAAGCTCTAACTCGTCGAGCAAGTTCAGAACATTGCCGACATAGCGATCCATCCGCGTGATCATCGCCGCGTAAGCGGCCCGCGGCGTGAAGTGCGGCGTATAGCCGTAACCCTTGCCGCGCGTGAAAGGCGGGTCCTTCCAGCCGAGCGCCAGGTAGGGCTTCAATTCTTCATCGGGCACGTGCAGCGCCACATGCGGAATGACCGTGGGGTAGTACAAAAAGAACGGCTTGTCCTTGTTCGCCTTGATGAAACTCAGCGCCTGCTCGTTGATCCGGTCGGGCGCATAGTCTTCGCCTTTGAAGACGTCGTAGCTGCGCGGGTCTTTGGGATCGGCGTCCTTGGGCAGCGACGCGTGCCCCGGCACGGGCGGCTTGTTTGCAAGTTCAATCCGCTTGTCGTCGCTCCACAGGTACGAAGGGTAATAACTGTGCGCATGGGCCTGGCAGTTGTAACCGAAGAAGCGATTCAGCCCTTGCTCCAACGGGTCGCCGGTCGTCCCGTTGGGTCCCAGCCCCCACTTTCCAAACCCGCCGGTCACGTAGCCTTGTTCTTGAAGCAGTTCTGCCAATGTCACTTCGGCTGCGGGAATCGGGTACTGCCCTTCGGCTCTGGGCTTCCACTGTTTGTTACTGCGAATGAACGCATGGCCAGGATGCTTGCCCGTCATCAGCACGCACCGCGACGGAGCGCAAACCGCGTTGCCGCTGTAATGTTGCGTCAGCCGCATCCCCTGCGACGCCAGCTTGTCCAGGTGCGGAGTCTTAATCTTCTCCTGCCCAAAGCACCCCAGCTCGCAGTAGCCAAGATCGTCGGCAACGATGAGCACGACGTTCGGGGGCGGCGCGGCGTCAGCGATTGCAGTAGCCACCGCGAAGCAGTGTAAAGCGACAAGTAATGCGAACAACAATCTCGCTTGTCGAAAATTCATGTTTTTCCCTGGCTGAAAGTGATGTTCTGCGCGACGAAACCGGCGATCCCTATTGTAAACGGGCAATCTTCAATAGTCGCCAGTTCAACCCCAACAATTAGTGCAGATTAGTGCAGATTAGCGTTCCCTATTCGCCCGGCAACTTGTGACTACGCCGTGGCGACAAGCTGCCAGCTTGTCAGCCGGATCGCTCTATTTCGGATTGGACTTGTCGGCGAGATTCATTTAGACGATGGGTTCGGACGCGTTCCAGTTCACAAGCTGGCAGCTTGTGACTACGACAGCGCCTCACACGCTTCCCAATTCGGGCCGGTTTTTACATCCACCTTCAAGGGAATACTCAACTCAAACGCGCCGGCCATTTCTTCTTCCACCAGCGTCGCCAACAGCGGTATTTCCAGTTGCGGCACTTCGAAGACCAACTCGTCATGCACTTGCAGCAACATCCTTGACCGAACTTTTTCCGCCTTCATCCGCCGGTGGACGTTCAGCATGGCGACTTTGATCAAGTCGGCGGCGGAACCTTGAATCACGGTATTAATCGCGGTTCGCTCGGGCAGGTTTTTTGAAAGCGAAAACGCGCCCCGCTTTTCGGGACTGCGCACGCCTTCAATCGATCGGCGTCGGCCGAGGATCGTTTGCACGTACCCGTCGCGGCGGCAGTCTTCCAAGATCCGCTCCATCAGCTTCGCTACGCCGGGG
>CALBTA010000598.1 GCA_937967755.1 uncultured Planctomycetaceae bacterium
CGCAGCGGGAAGTGGAAGTTGATCGAAAGGTTCGACGACAATTCGCTGGAACTGTACGACCTGGAAAGCGACATCGGTGAGAAAAAGAACCTCGCGGAGACGAACAAAGCACAGGCGGAAAAGTTGCGTGACCAACTCGCCGCTTGGCGTAAGGCAAATGACGCCGCGATGCCGGTTTCCGCCAAATCCAATGATTAGGATCGACCCCTCAGAATTCACCCGTGGGAAACGATTTGCCAGGCGATGAGCCTCAAACAGGACGCCCCCGCGTTGCCGTAGTCGGCGGCGGTATTACAGGGGTGGCGGCTGCGCTGCACTTGCAACAACTAAAGGATTGCGACGCTGACGTACAACTGTTCGAAGCCGGACCGCAATTGGGCGGTGTGTTGCGCACCACGCGAGAGCGCGGTTACCTAATCGAGCATAGCGCCGACAACTTCATCACCAACGTCCGTTGGGCGGTCGATGTTTGCGAGCGGATTGGGATTTCGAATCAACTGCTGCAAACCGATGACTGCTTCCGCCGGGCGTTTGTCGTCCATCGTGACAAACTGTTGCCCGTGCCCGACGGCTTCGCCCTGATGGCCCCGGCCCGCCTGTGGCCGATCGTGACCACGAAGTTGCTTTCGATCCGAGGTAAACTCCGCCTAGCGTGGGAATACTTCCTGCCGCCACGGCGCCACGAGGATGAAAGCCTGCAATCGTTCGCCACACGGCGGCTGGGCAAGGAAACGTACGAGCGGATCGTGCAGCCGCTGGTCGGCGGAATCTATACGGCCGACCCGCAGCGTTTGAGCCTGGCGGCGACGCTGCCGCGGTTCCTGGAAATGGAACACAAACACGGCGGGCTGATCCGCGGAGCGCTGCGCCAAAGCGCGCCGAAGAAATCAAACGCCCGGCTTTCGGCCGATCAGTCCGCCAGCGGCGCACGCTACAGCTTGTTCGTCGCCCCGCGCGAAGGAATGGGGAGCTTGGTCGCGGCGATGGCAGATGCGCTGCCGGATGGTTGCGTGCGGCTGAATACGAAAGTGGAACGCATCTGTTGCGAAGCCGGCGAGCGGTGGCGGGTTCAGATTGCTGAAGAAGAACATCCGGAAGAGTTTGATCATGTGATCGTCGCGACTCCGGCTATGATCGCGTCCCGGCTGCTTGCCGACACCGACGGCGCACTGTCGAAACTGCTTGACGGGATTCCCTACGCCGGCGCGTCCGTCGTTTGCCTGGGTTATCGCCGCGATCAAATCGACCACCCGCTCGACGGGTTCGGCTTCGTCGTTCCGGCGGTGGCCAATCGCAAGATTCTGGCGGGCAGTTTTTCCAGCGTAAAATACCCGGGACGCGCGCCGGAGGGCCACGTGTTGATCCGCGTGTTCGTCGGCGGCGCATTGCAGCCCGAGTTGGCGGCGTTGCCCGACGATGATTTACAGCAACTCGCCCAACAGGAACTGGCGGACTTAATCGGCGCAAGCGGCGAACCAGACCTATGCCACGTGACCCGGTGGGAAGGTGCGATGCCGCAGTACCACCTGGGTCATTTGGATCGCATCTCGCAAATCGAAGGCCACATCGCCGCACTGCCCGGCTTGCACCTCGCCGGCAACGCCTACCACGGCGTCGGCATCCCGCAATGCATTCACAGCGGCCAGCAAGCGGCTGAGCGAACTCACGAAGCGATCATTCACGCGAACTCTTGATTCGCCGCTGGATCGCTGACATGTTCGGGCGTTGTATACACCAGCAACGACCGATAGCCTTTGGAATCCGTTGGGGACATTGATATCATGGTCAGTGGTTGAAGCCAGGCTTTACAAATCAGCGGGTGAGGAAGCGGGTCAATGGACAAGACATTCGACTATTATTTCAAGTGGCTAGGAATTCCGGCGGAGCATCAACCGCCCGATTATTATCGGCTGTTGGGAATTCCGCACTTCACAAGTGATCCCGATGCCATCGAGAACGCCGCGGATCAACGGATGGCGCATGTGCGAACATTTCACGGCGGCGCGCACCGGGATGCTTCGCAAACGATCCTTAATGAAATTTCCACTGCCCGAGTTACGCTGCTGAACAAAGCGAAGAAACACTCCTATGACGCGGATCTGAAGGCGCGCCACTACGCCAGTGAGTCCAGCGCAAAACAGGAAGTTCCGTTAGCTGGCCCTATTCAATCGCGACCGTCACCGCGCCCCGCCGGCAAACCGCCGAAACGAACCTCCTCCAACGGTAGTTCTTCTTGGATCGTTTGGGTCTTGGCTGGATGCGGCGTCGGTGGCGTGACTTTGGCGGTAGCGCTTCTGGGTGGTGTCTTCCTGTTTTGGCGTCCCACCACCGAAACAGCGTATGTCTATGAAACCAGCCCTGAAACTGAAGCGGCGGCCCCGGTAAGCTTCCAGGAACGCCAGTCAGAGACACCAACGGATGCCGTTGATGAAGCTCCTTCGCAGGCGGACGTCGAAAATACAACTCGCCAAAGCGGGCCAAGCAACGAAGGGACGACGCAGAACAGTGTTCGCCCCGATGGCTCTGAGGCTGCTAGTGACACGACTAATCAGCAACCAGACGACACGGTCGTCGCGTTGGCTGATCCGCCCCCGGCCACCGTTACCGAGGTGGTCAAAGCATCCGTCCCGGCTGAAGCGGATCGCAAGGCGGCGGACGAAAAAGTGCTGGCGGTATTCGGCGAGGATTTGAAACAGGCAAGCAAGGCGGATGAAAAGCGGGCGCTCGCGCAGAAAATGATTCAAGTGGCCGCGACAACGAAACAACCGCCAATCCAGTTCGCCCTCTACCAACGCGCGATCGACCTGGCGAAAGAGGGTGGCGATGTTCGGCTCGCTTTCAACGCCGTCGACCAATTGGACGCGAAGTTCGAAGGCGATGCGATGCGCCTGAAGGCAAGCGTCCTGCATCGCGTTTCGAGCCGGCTGCGCCGCGGTGACGGGCATATCGCTTTGGCCCCTGACTTCGACATGGTGATCGACGCCGCGGTTGCCGAGAACCGATTTGATGTCGCGCAGCCGCTGGTGGAAGTTGCGCTACAGTCCGCGGTTAAGGCGCAGAACGGCGACCTGCGCAAACGGGCAGTTCAGCGCGTTACCGAGATCGGGCGACTGGCCGCCGCTTACGAAGAAGCCGAAACGGCACTGGCGACACTACGCACTAAACCGACCGATGGCGAGGCCAATCTAGTCGCGGGGAAGTACTACTGCTTCGATCGCGGCGACTGGTCGCAAGGGCTCCCCTACCTGGCTTTGGCCAACGACGATGCCCTGGCGAAGTTGGCCAACGAGGAGTTGAAGGCCTCGCCGCCCGCGATGGGCTTGGGGGATGGTTGGTGGGAAATCGGGACGGCCCTGGAGGAACCTCAGTCAACGCACGTGAAGCAGCGGGCGGCTTACCACTATCGCCGCGCGTTGCCAAGTTTGAGCGGCTTCGCGAAAGCGACAGTGGAGAAACGAATCAGCGACTTGCCAGTCATCGAACCGCAGGCTCCGGCGGTCTCCGGGAAAGTTGTTGACCTGATCGCGATCTCCGACCCCGCCAGGCATGGTGAGAAAGGGCGGTGGCGAAAGGTCAACGGCATGTTGGCCGTCAGCAATCTGGAAGATGCCAGCTTTCTCAGCCCTCCCTACCAACCGCCGCGGGAGTACGACCTGCAAGTGACGGTTAGCCGCGCGCACAACGGGCCTCGCTCGGCCAGCGACACCCACGTTCGCATTCCCTATGGAACAGATTGCCACACGTTCGGCATCCGCGCTCACGACGACGGTTCGACCAGCTTGAGTTTTTGGGGCGACAAACCGTTCGGCAAGCCGCCCATGGGTGTCACGATTGATTCTGGATTCCAATTGGGCAAACAGCATACGCTGCTGTTTCAAGTCCGCGACAGCGGATTGAATGTTCTGCTCGATGGGCGCGCACTATTTCACATCGAGGACTACTCGATGTTGCGCGACTCGGACGAGGGGATTGGCGTCGGATCATTCCAAAATCAAACCGTGTTCCATGAAATTCTAGTCAAGGAACTCGCCCAGCAGCAAAGTCCACGCGCTGCGGGGCCGGTGGATCTTATCCCGCTGATCGATACCCGCCGCGACCGGGTCTCTGGAAACTTCGTTGTCACCAACGATGTATTGGTGACACCCAAATACAAGTCGGGCATGGATCGACTGCTGCTTCCGCTGGCGGAAATTCCAGAGCAGTACGACATCGATCTGGTGGTGGAACGCAAAGGAACAGGAGGTCATGGGTTGAACGTAGGTTTCGTCACCCAGGGCGTTCGCGGGCAAGTCGTGATGGATGGCTACGCCGAGCCGGGCTGGGCGATTGACTACATCGATGGCGTTCGCGGCCCGCAGAACAGCACGTTCTCGCGTGGGAAGCGGTTCACGCTGAACCAACGGGTAAGCGCCCAAATTCAAGTGCGAAAAGGCAGCGTCACTGTGCTGTGCGATGGAGACCCGGTATTCACATGGCGGGGACGCACAGAACAGCTTGCCGTCTCGCGAAGGTTCGACGTTGAGCAAAAGGGGGTCATGTTTCTCGGCAGCCAATCGGTCTTTCACATTCACAAGTTGACCGTGACACCCGTTGGTGAGTAGGAGCCAGCGGTTTGTGACGGCTTGATTTGAGAGTGAGCCGCCAGGCGCTAGCCGCGTGTGAGTCACCGGCGGCTAGCGCCGTGCCGCTCAGTTGCACCGCTCTAGGTGGCAGTGCGCAAGTCTTGGTTTACACATAGGAACGCTGCTAACGCGCCAGGCGCGGGGCGGAATGTCCTTGCTCGCGAATTTTCTTCAGCAGCGCCTGCAACTCGGCGACGACGTCGCCACGCTTCGCGGCGACGTTCTGCTTTTGCCCGATGTCGTCTTTCAGGTTGTATAGCTCGACTGGCTGCTGATCATCGGCGGGGTAACCGCGCTTCTTTTCCCACGTGGCGTTGCGGCCGCTGAGGTAGCCGTCTTTGCCGTCGATCAACAGCCAATCGCCGTGGCGGATGGCGTAATGGTCCGCCCTGGTGTTGTGGATGTGCGTTTCGCGAACGCTTTTCGCTTCGCCAGTTAGCAACGGCAGCACATTGTGCGAATCTTCGGCCGCGTCGTCAGGCAAGTCAAAATTCAGGTGCGCGGCCAGCGTCGCCATGATGTCGATCTGCGAAACCAGCGCGTCGTTGACCGACCCGGGCTTCGTCACGCCGGGCCACTTGACCAGAAATGGCACGTGGTGACCCCCTTCGTAAATGTCACGTTTCAGTCCGCGAAACGGCTTGGCCGACCAGTGCTGGAACTTTTCGTCGCGGGCATAGGCATACTTCTCCGGGCCGTTGTCGGCGGTGAAGATCACAATGGTGTCGCCTTCTTTTCCGGCCAGTTCCAACGCGTTGAGCAATTGCCCGCAAACGTAGTCGGTTTGAAACACGAAGTCTCCGTACGGGCCGGCCTTCGACTTGCCGTCGAATTCGTCGTTGGGAATGATTGGCGCGTGCGGGCAGGGGAACGAAAAGAACAGGAAGAACGGCTCCTCCGCTTCCTTTTGATCCAAAATGTACTGCACCCCTTTCTCTGCCAGTGTCGGCAACACCTGGTAGGGATCCCAGCCGGTGATCATCGGCCCGGGGCGGCATTCCCAGTTGCCTTCTTTAATCTTCTTCCACTTGCTGCTGTCCATCATCGCGTCGGGCGATGCGGTCACCTTGTCGTCTTCAATCCAACAGTACGGCGGGAAGTTGATGACCGTATCGCCAAAGTAATGGTCAAACCCGTGGGCCAGCGGGCCATCGGGAATTGGCTTGCTCCAGTCGTACGCGTCGGGGCCAAACGCCCGCCGGCGGCCGCCCCCGATCGGCTTGGCCCCTTCCTTGCGGATGGCGGTCCAATCCCAACCGAGATGCCACTTGCCGATGCAGGCGGTCTTGTAGCCGCGCTCTTGAAGCATTTCCGGCAGCGTCAATCGCTCTGGCTCGAAGACGGAAGCCCCCATCGCGTTCACAATGCCGTGAAAATCACGACAATGATGCCGCCCCGTCAACAGGGCATAGCGGCTGGGCGTGCAAATGCCGGAAGAGGAATGCCCATCGGTAAACCGCATCCCCTCACGGGCGAGCCGGTCGAGGTTCGGCGTCGGAATTTTCGAGTCGGCATTCTGAATGCTCAAATCGCCATAACCCAAGTCGTCCGCGTAAAGGATCAAAACGTTCGGATGCTCGGCGGCCTGCGCAGAGGCGAACAGAATTATCAGACAGATAAACGCGGCCAGAGAGAGATTGGTGCGGTTCATGGGTGTTGGCTCAAGGGGATTAATTCAGCCGCGGAAAGCCCAGTGGCCATCCGGCATTTCGCCCCTCATTATGCCATCGAGCTTGCCGCGGTGCGACAATTGCATTGCCACCGCAATCGCTCATAATGGGCGTTGCCATCATTTCGCGGTATTGTCTCTGGCCTTGCGTCGATTGTTTTTACGGTGGCTAGAAGCCCCCGTTACGATGTGGCGCGAAGCCCCCGCTGTTTTCTTGGAAAGAAGCCCATGCGATACTTTCTTACTGCGTTGATCGTAGCAACCGCCCTTGGTTTTACTTCAGCCCGAGCTACCGAAATTGACAAGGCAAGTCAAGAAACCGCCGCCGGCATTCTGGAAAAGGCAGGCGTGCAAGGCGGTATCGTTGTTCACTTGGGTTGCGGCGATGGGAAGCTGACCGCGGCGTTGCGGGTGAGCGATAGTTTTCAGGTGCAAGGGCTGGATCGCGATGGCGACCTCGTGCAACAGGCGCGCCGTCATGTGCGGTCGCTTGATCTCTATGGGCCGGTGTCGATTGACAGGTTGGCGGCGAAGCGGCTGCCGTACATCGATAACTTGATCAACCTGGTGGTGGTTGAAGACGCCAGCGGCATCCCGATGAAGGAAGTGCTGCGCATACTCGTGCCCGAAGGTGTGGCGTATGTGAAGTCAGGTGACAATTGGGAAAAGACAATCAAGCCGCGGCCGGAGAACATCGATGAATGGACGCACTTCATGCACAGCGCGTCGAACAACGCGGTCGCCGACGACGACGTGGTCGGCCCGCCGCGGCATTTGCAATGGCTGGGCAGCCCGCGGTGGTCGCGCCACCACGACCGCATGGCCAGCGTCAGTGCGATGGTTTCGACCGGCGGGCGGATCTTTTATGTGATGGACGAAGGTTCGCGAATTTCGATTCAGCTTCCCGCCAAGTGGACGCTGATCGCCCGCGACGCGTTCAACGGCACCGTGCTGTGGAAACGCCGAATCCCCAATTGGCAGCACCACCTCTGGCCGCTGAAGAGCGGGCCGACGCACCTCGCCCGGCGGCTGGTCGCGGTGGACGATCGGGTCTACGTCACGCTCGGCATCGATGCGCCGGTCAGCGTACTGGATGCGGCAACGGGCGAGACGGTTCGCACATTGAAAGGCAGCGACGGGGCGGAAGAATTGATCGTTTCGGGGCCGAATGTCTACGCGTTGGTGAACCAGGGAAAATCGGAACTGGCCGATTACAAGCCGGCCCACAACGTGGGCGATCAAGGGCGTGTCGCGCGGGAATTCCACTGGAACGAAAACCCACGCGAGGTGCAGGCGTTCGACGCCGAGAGCGGACGGTTGCTATGGAAGCAAGCGTCGAAGGTCGCCCCGCTGACGATGAGCAGCGACGGCGACCGGCTGTTCTATCACGATGGCGAGAAAGTAGTCGCCCGCGATCGGGCCAACGGCGAAGAGGAATGGTCGAGCGAGCCGGTCGATCGCCGAAAACAGATCGCATTCAACTTTGGCCCCAAATTGGTCATTCATGACGACGTGTTGCTGTTCGCCGGCGGCGACCGGGAAATGCACGCTTTCAACACCAAAACCGGGAAGGAAATTTGGACTGCCCCGCACGCCCGCGGCGGATACCAATCGCCCGAGGACTTGCTGGTATCCGGCGGGCTGGTCTGGTCCGCCCCGACCACCAGCGGGCGTGACAGCGGTGAGTGGACAGGCGTTGACGTGACGACCGGCAAGGTGAAAAAGCAGTTCGCACCCAACGTCGAAACATATTGGTTCCATCACCGGTGCTACATCGCCAAGGCGACGAACAACTTCCTGCTACCTTCGCGGACCGGCATCGAGTTCGTCGACCCCGACAAAAGCGATTGGGAAATTCACCACTGGGTGCGCGGCGGCTGCTTGTACGGTTCGATGCCGTGCAACGGGTTGCTCTATTCCCCGCCGCATAACTGTGCCTGTTACCCCGAAGCGAAGATGTACGGTCTCAACGCGCTCGCCCCGGCGGGCAATAGTTCGATTGCGAAGTTGCTCAAAAGCGCACCCGTTGGTGAGCAAGGCGATCGCTTGGAATACGGCCCGGCGCGGGACAAGGTCGTCGGCATCTGGCGGCACCCTGCGGCGAACGAATGGCCCACGTATCGGCAAAACAACCGCCGCAGCGGATCGACGTCCGAGACGATTTCACCCGAACTGAAGACCGCCTGGAAGAGCGCCCTAGGCGGCAAACTATCCGCGCCGACGATCACCAAGGAAGCACTGTATGTCGCCCAAGTCGATCAACATACCGTTCACGCCATCGACCTGGGAACAGGCGAGCCCAAGTGGAGTTTCACCGCAGGCGGACGCATCGATTCGCCGCCGACTTATTTCCACCAGCGCGTGGTGTTCGGCAGCGCCGATGGCTACGTCTATTGCCTGAGGGCTTCGCACGGCGATTTGGTTTGGCGGTTTCGGGCGGCCCCGGTCGACCTTCGCCACGGTGTGATGGAACAGTTGGAATCGGTTTGGCCGGTCCACGGCAGCGTGCTGGTTGAGGAAGACGACGACACCGGCGTGCCGGTCGTGTCGTTCGTGGCGGGGCGAAGTTTGTACCTCGACGGCGGCATGCGTTTGATTCGCCTGGATGGGCTTTCAGGCAAGTTGCTGGATGAAGATTTGCTCGACGACAAAGACCCCGAAAGCGGCAAGAATCTGCAAGCTCGCTTGAAGGTGTTGCAGATGCCCGTGGGGCTGAGCGACATTCTTTCCAGCGACGGCAAGTACACCTACATGCGATCGCAACCGTTCGACGCTGAGGGGCAACGGGTCGACCTCGGCCCGTACTCGGCCGACTTCGCCACGCAGGGAAGCGTTCACAAAGGAGAGACGGCGCACCTGTTCGCCCCGATGGGATTCTTGGACGACACCTATTTTCACCGGGCCTATTGGGTTTACGGGCGAAGCTTCGCCGGCGGGCATGCGGGTTATTATCAAGCCGGCAAGTACGCCCCTGGCGGCCGGCTGATCGTTCACGACGACGAAAACGTGTACGGCTTCTGCCGCAAGCCGCAGTATTACCGATGGACAACCACGATTGAGCATCACCTGTTCGCCGCCAGCAAGGCCCCACCGCCCGAGGCCCGCGAAGGGGGCGATTCGACGGCCGCGGCCAACAAAGGTGCGCGCCGCAACGCGCCCGCGGCGAACACCGGCATGGTCCACATCGCTAATTCCGATAGCCTCGACCCGACCGGCAAGCCGCTGGCGATCAGCGCTTGGGTGAAGGTCGACAAACCAGGCGGAGTGGTCGTCGCCCGCGGCGGACCGGCCCGTGGCTACGCGTTGTACCTGGAGAAAGGGCAGCCGAAATTCACCGTTCGCGAAGGGGAAGAGAAGACCGTCACCGCCGTAGGTGGCAAGCGGATCGTCGGCAAGTGGGCGCACCTCTGCGGGGTGCTAACGGCTGATAAGCACGTGCAACTTTACGTCGATGGAAAACTAGCCGACGACTCCGGCGAGATTCCATTCATTACTTCGGCACCGCTGCAGGCGATGGAGATCGGCGGCGACGATGGGACGGCCGTCGCCGAATACAAGTCGCCGAACTTATTGACCGGCGCGATCGATGAAGTCGTGTTGCTTCACGGGAAGACCACCGCCGCTGATGTGGCGGCGCTGAAGTCAAGCGATCTGAAAGCGCTCAATGAAGAGACCGAAGTGGTGCTGAACATCAACTTCAACGACGGCAAAGCGGCCGACGCTTCCGGTAAGGAGAATCACGGCAAGATTCAAGGGGCCAAGCCGGCCGAAGGGCAAGTCGCGCAGGCGATGCAGTTTTCCGACGCGGCCAAGCGTGGCGGCAATTCGCGAAGCGGCGGGTCGTTTGTGAAACACCACTGGAACAGCGACGTGCCGGTGATGGTTCAGGCCATCGTCAAGGCGGGTGATGTCGTCTTTGTCTGCGGCCCGCCGGATTTGATCGACGAAGAACAGGTCTTCGCCAAAATCACCGCGGGGGACGAAACGGTCGAGAAAGTGCTAACCGCCCAAGACGCCGCGTTCAACGGGGCCGAAGGTTCGCTGCTGCTGGCAGTGGACGCCAAAACCGGCAAGCTGTTGGCCAACCACAAGTTAGAAGAACTGCCCGTTTGGGACAGTCTGGCGGTTGCAAGCGGTAAACTCTTCCTAACCACCACAGGGGGGAAAGTCGTTTGCTTCAGCGGAAAGTAGTCCTGATTGCGGGGTCTACCCGATATCCTATGGTGGGGCGGTCAGCTAAAGCGTTCCGGTTTTTCCGCTCAGCCGCCATGGATTTAGGTCATCCGGCCGGGCAAGACGATGGCCTGAGATGTCAATGTTGATTGCGCGCCCTTAAAGCGCTTCAGGATTCTTCGTCTAACGAAATGGATTTCAAACATGTCAAAGAAACTCTTTAGCGCCTTTGCTGCGCTGCTGTCGATTGTTGCCGCCTATCAAACTGCCGGTGCGGGCGAATTGCACACGGTCGCCGGTTGCGACGCCTGCTGCTGCGATAGCGGGTACGGCCTGGACGTCGATTTTGAACTGGCCTTCCTCTCGCTGCACCGCAGCGATGGGTTCAGCCGGGATGGCATCTTCGAACTGGAAGCGGCACCCCGCGTCGCGGTCGGTTACGAAATCTGCGATGACTTCGGTGCCCGCGTCCGCTACTGGGAATTCAACCACTTTGAAGCTGCCGGGCAAGGTGGCAATCCTTCGCAAGTTGATACCTACAACATCGACCTGGAATTGTACCGCGCGATCTGCCTCGACTGCGGCCTGACGGCCGAATTCGCCGGCGGCATCCGCTACAACCACTACAGCGATAACAACGTCGCCGACAACAACCAAACCACCCGCTTCAACGCCTACGGCGGAACGCTTGGTATCGAATTGAGCCAGGCTGTGACCTGCAACGGCAACGTCTACGCTCGCGGGCGCTGGTCGCTGCTGATGGGCGATTCGGTTGACGACGGGAACCGCGATTTCGACGTATTGCGCGACCAATATGAAGTCGGCATCGGCTACGAGCAAGACATTTGCGTGATGGGCATCAACGCCGTCGTTCGCGGCGGTGCCGAGTGGCAAAACTGGGAAGGCTACAGCGACAACGCTGACGGCGCGATCGGTTTCCGCGGCTTCGTGCTGGGTGTCCAAACGCAGTACTAAACTACGCTCAACAAGCTTACCTTCCTTGAGCATAAGCTGCCCGAGTTGCACTAGCTTCTCGGGCAGTTTTTTGCGCGCCCCTTAAATTCTACTCCGCCTCCCGCAGATATCGCTCGCTACTCGCCTTCATCGCGGCAGCTTCGCGCGAGAGTTTGAACTCAGGGCCGGGCGGAAAGTATTGCAAGTCAGCGCCGTCCAATTGGATGGAGGCGCTCGGCAATCCAGGTTGCCGCTGACTGAAGCAAAAAACCGTTGCGCTGATGGCTAAGAGCAATCCGAAACAAACTGTGGACGCCAGAAGTAGATGGCGGCTACCGAGTTTCATGCGCGATCCCTACGGCGCGTCCAACGATTGATCTTCCGCGTACGCCTTCATCGCGGCGGCTTCGCGGGTGAGCTTGAACTCAGGCCCTGGTGCGAAGTACTGCACGTCGTCGCTTTGGTAGTAGGCGCTCGGCAAGACTTGCCCGCCGATGTCGCTTTGGCAACCGGTCAGCCCCACAGCGGCCAACATGCCGAGGACGGCCATCGATCGTACCGGCCAGCTCTGGCGATTCTCAAGTGACATGTTTTCGTTCCTTCCCGAATAGGTCCCAGCTAGCGTCGCACCCCCGGCGCGGCGCACGAATGTCCGTTGCCATCGTTATCGTCGCTGCGACCGGCAAACTTTGGCCAAAACAGAAAATATCCCCAGAAGCCCGCGTTCGCATTTCGCCAACGGGTCCGCTATCATGAATACCAACTTGCCAGCGGCGCGCTCAGGGGCGGCGGCGAGGCGAATTTCGACTCCACGGAGTACCATCATGCCACAGGGCAGTTCAGCTCAAGGGGATGCCGCGCACCCAGGCGCACCTTGCGGTCGCAGGCTTCGTCTTCCCCGATTCGTTTTGCTAGCGGCACTGGCCTTCGGCTGTTTGAGCGCATCGATCGCCGCAGCCCAACAGCCGCAGGAAAGCCGCGTCGTCCCCCGCGATGAATACTTTCTCGTCCTGCGCGGGTATAACGCAGGTGAATACCGCAGCGCCGCGCGCGATATGCGCAGCGTCGCCAGCGGCGGCATCCGCAGCACCGAAGGCCGCTGGGTCGATTCGATTTGCTATCACACCATGGCGGGCGAATGCTTCTATCAAATGGGGCAACTGCCCTTGGCGTTGGAACAATACGAAGCCGCGCTGGCCTTGGCCGCCAGGCACAGCGACTGGATGCTCCGGGTGCAGTTCCCACAAACGCTCGGCCCATCGGGTCTGGCGGTGCGCAACCGCATTACGTGGGGGGCTTCCGCGCGGCGTAGCCGGCTGGGCAACTTCCCCGACACGATGATGAGTTTCCAAGGCCGGCTCAACAACGAAAACGCCTTTCGCCAAGGGGGCGTCGTCACGCCGCCGCAGTTTTACCCGCTGCGGGTCAGCGAAATCGTCCGTTGTACCGGGCTTTCGCTCTACCGGCGATGGGAATTGATGGGGCCGGTTGGAGAGCACTCGCCGCTATCGCAAACGCTGGTCGACGTCTTCGCCAAGCGCAGCGCTCCGGCCAACCATTGGTCGCAAGTTTGGATCGAAGCGCAGCTTGGCCTGGCCCACGCCGCCAACGGGCGCAGGGCCGAGGCAATCGCCCACTTGGGCAGAGCAGTCGTCGCAGGCGGAGAGTACGACCATCACCTGACGCCCATCGTGCTGATGTCGCTGGGCAAGCTGCACATGGCCGATAACAACCTGGAAGCGGCCGGCAATTTCTTTCTGGAAGCATCGTTCGCCGGGGCCGCGTTCGGGCAGCCCGATGTGGTCAGTGAATCGCTCCGACACGGTTTGACCGTTCACATCGCCCGCGGCGGCAAGGGGGCTTACCCTCCGCTGGTTAACGCCGCGGCATGGGCGAAGCGCGAAGGCTACGACAGCACCGAATCGTGGCTGTACGTCCTGGCGGCCGAAAGTTTCGCGGCCGTCGGCGACACCACCCGGGCGGGCCGGATGTTGGACGAAGCCCGCCGGTCGCTCGCCCGCAGCGAAGCTCGCGGCGGGGAATTGGGCGGGCGATACAACTACCAACTGGCGCTGGCCGGTTACCAGCAGGGAAAGGCGTCGGTCGGCGCGGGCAGCTTGGACGACGCGCTCCGTTATCAAAAGTCCGCTTCGCCCCGGTTGCTGCAAATTGCCCTGGCTGATAAGGCGTTCACTTCAGGCACGATCAGTGCCCGAATTGCCAAAGACCTTTACGCGACTGTGCTGGCCGACCCGGGGCCGGCCGATTGGGCCATCGATCCGCTCGATAGCCTGGCCGTACTGCTCACGCCGCTGGACCGCCCGATGGAGAACTGGTTTCTAGTCGCCATCTCGCGGAAAGAAAACGAGTTGGCCTTGGAGATCAGCGAACGCATCCGCCGCCGGCGGTTCTTCGCATCGTTGCCTTTGGGCGGGCGGATGCTGGCGCTGCGCTGGCTTATGGAAGCGCCGCAAGCCTCGCTGCCTGAGGATGCCCGGCTGCGGCGCGGCGATCTGTTGGTGAAGTACCCGAAGTACGCGCAGCTGCAACGGACCAGCGCCCAATACCGCACGGAGTTAAGCGCCGAAGACATCACACCCGCCGACGCGACGCAGCTTCAAAAGCAAAAGAAGCTGTACGCCCAATGGGAAAAAGTCGCCGCCGGACAGGAAGCGATCCTCAGCGAGATCGCCCTGCGGCGCGA
>CALBTA010000599.1 GCA_937967755.1 uncultured Planctomycetaceae bacterium
TCAGTTTGCGGCCGGGTCTGACGTACAAGCAGTGGAACGAGTGCGGCAGCATCGGCATTCAGGCGACCGGGTACATTCCGCTGCATGAAAATTACCAAGGTTACAACGAAGGGAGCGAAGCCCAACTTAGCTTCTGGATTTCACGGCTGGTCACCCCGTGCACCAGCGTCAGCTTCCGGGCCGAAGGGCTGTGGCGCGACGACTTCCAAGGTTCCGACCCCACCCTGAACCCCGCCTTGGTGACAACCGCCAACCCCCGCGCCCAACGGCGAAGCAATGTCAACCTGTTCGGCGGGCTGAACACGATCATCAACGGCCACCGCCTGGCCGTTGAAGTCGGAGCACCCGTTTACCAAAACGTGCAAGGCTTTCAGCTAGAGCAGGATCTGTTCGTCTTCAGCAGTTGGTCAAAGGCGTTCTAAGTACGACGGCCTTGCAAGGCCGTCGGGTGAATCGGCCGGGCGGCGTAGTACAGACCTTCAGGTCCGTACACGCCAACGCCATCAACTGGTTCCACGCACAAGTCTGGAGACTTGTTCCACGGGACAGTACACTACTCGGCATGACAACCGCCGAAACGATTCTCGCTAACCCTATCGCCAACTACCCGCCTGCCACGGTGGCCTGCTTCGATGCCACGATGGGCGGATTGCCGCGGCGGCAGCTCGCGCCGGAACATAACAAAGTCTTTCTGGAGCGTTTGGCCGTTGCCGGTGCGCCGGCCGTGCTAATCGGCGCATCGACCGGGCATGGGCATCTGCGCACGGTGGAAGAATTGGACCAGTGGTTTCGCGCATCGGCCGAGGCCCATTTGGGCAGCGCCGTGAAAATGGCCCTGCTGCGACCAGAAGATGGAATCGATGCCAACCATAGGCTATTGGCGCTGCTCAAACAGCTTGAGTACGCCGTCGTCTTCGTGCGGCCAGGTGTTCGTGGAACAAGTCTCCAGACTGGTTCGGAACAAGACGAAGCTCGCACAAGTCTGGAGACTTGTGCCACCGAGATGCAACCCATCGTCGCCGAAGCGGCCCGGCTCGGGTTGGCGGTTGGGCTGTATTCCATCCCCGATGTCAGCGGCGTTCCGCTTCGCACTGCGGATGCAAGCGAGCTAGTCAACGGCCCCGGCGGCGAGAACATCGTCGCGATCAAGATTACCGAAGCGGATTACGAAGCGAGCACGCTCAAGTATTTAAAAGACGACGCGTTGAAGCACTTGAAGATTGTGCAAGGCTGGGACCCGCACCTGGCCCGCGCATTGAAAGATGGTCGCGCCCACGATGCCGAAGGCCGGCAGCGCTGCGGCGTCACGTCAGGGCCTATGTCTTTCGCGGTCTTCCAGTACCTACACATGTTCGATTGCGCTGGCCGCGATTGGGATGAGTTGGCCGCTGCGCAAGAGGCGGTCACTGCGTTGTTCGAGGCCATGCAGGACGACCCCTTCAAGTTTGCCGATTTGCAACGGGCGAAGTATATCATGGGCCTGGGCGAGCCGTTGACAGCGGAAATCGACGAAGATCAAATCGAACGGGTACTCGCGACGCTCGAGAATCTCCCCCGCCCAGCCGACCGCCACCGACTGGCCCGCAGCCTCGATTTGTTGGAGAATGGGCCGTATCACAAGCGTTTGCGATCCATGTGTAGCTGATTTGTGACTTGATGAATGTTCGTTGCTTGTCATTTGAGTTTTTGTAATTCAAGCGAAGCGCCCCATGCCTGTTGCTGCTCCGTTTTATCGCTGGCGTCCGCACCCTTGGCATGGGCTTGACCCCGGGCCGGATCCGCCGCGCGTCGTGCGGGCGTACATTGAAATCACGCCGTTCGATTTGGTGAAGTACGAAGTCGACAAGGAAACCGGCTACCTGAAGGTCGACCGCCCACAGCGCGGTTCTTCGCAGCCGCCCACGTTGTACGGTTTCATCCCGCAAACCTATTGCGGCCAGCGGTTGTCTGCCCTCTCGCCGAAGTCGACCAAGGGCGACAACGACCCGCTCGACATTTTCGTGATCAGCGAACGCCCGATCAACCGCAGCGAAGTGATTCTGAAGGCCCGGGTCGTCGGCGGGTTGCAAGCGGTTGATAACGAAGAGGCCGACGACAAGATCATCGCCGTGCTGGCCAACGATGAAGTGTGGCACCAGGCACGCGACGTGAGCGATCTCCCCGAAGCGCTCGTCAAGCGGCTGCGGCACTACTTCAGCACGTACAAATCGCTGCCCGGCGAAGACCCGGTCATGAAGATCGAAGAGGTCTACGGCATCGACCACGCCCTAAAAGTCATCCAAGCCGCGCTAGACGACTACGACGAAGAGTATGGGCGTTGATTTGGGCCACGGCAGCCCCGGTAGGGGCGGTATCGATTAGCCTGAGGCGGAAGCCTCAGGAATTCGGAATCTGGAGTCCCAACGAAGCCCCGGATGGGGCGACATCGGCGTGCCCCGTCGGTCATCCAACATGCTCCGTCTCGAACACGAAGCGAGAATCGAATTGAACGCCGTGCCGCTCCAATATCGCGATGAACTCCTCCTTGAACGTCTGCGTCTGATGGTGGGTAAGTTGATTCTGAATGTAGCGACGCACTGACTCACATTGCGAATAACTAACCGTAAACGCAGCATACCCTGTCTGCCATTGAAACTTAGCAGCCGGCACTACTTTGTCATTGATCCATTTTGCCGAATTCGCTTTGACAATCCGCACCGTATCCGAAACCGCCATCTTCGCTGGAATGCCGACAAGCATGTGAACATGGTCTTCCACTCCCCCGATCTCAATAGGTTGGCCGTCGTGGTTCCGTGTGATTCCGCCTACCACTTTATACAACTCCTCTCGGACGAGGTGATGGTGCGTTTACGATACTTTGTGCTGAATACGATGTGATAATTCAGATTGGTGAAAGTGCTTGCCATGTTCGATACTCCCTCTGATGTCGCCCCTGCCGGGGCTTGCGGTTCGTGCGACCTCATGTCCTGAGGCTGACGCCTCAGGCTAATCGATTTCGTCCCTACCGGGACTAATATTCTACATACCCCGCCCGAATCGCCTGCGAAAATTCTTTCGCCGTTTGTGCGTCCGCTCCGCGGTTGCCGATCAGCGCTCGGGCTTGTATCTCTTCCAGCGTCCCTTCGCTATCGATTAGGCCGTTTTTGTAAGCGACGCGGGCGGTGTACCCGGGGAAGACGACGCGCGGGTCGTACGGCGAAATGTAAATCGGCGCGACCTTGTTGAAATGCACGACGATATTGTTGGTGCAGTTGTTCGTCCAGGTGTCGTAGAACTCTGGCTGTTCGGTCAGTTCGTTCGTTCTCGTCAGCATGTCGATCAGCATCGCCCCCCGCTGTTCGGCGCTCGCCTTGATCGGGTAGATGTAAATGGCGTTCTTATCCAGCGCGCTGCGTGAGCCGATAATCTCCAACTCGTCTCCCAGCACGTAGATCGTGCCGTAGTTGCGAAACATCCCGGCCACCGGCGAAAAGCCTTCGCCTTTGCCGCGTCGCGATTCGATCGAGATCGTTAGGTACTCGCAATCGGCGAAGCCGAAGCTGACGAACGTGTGGGCCAGGCTTTGAATCGCTGAGAAGTACTGCACGCCGAACCACACCGATTCAAGCTGTTGAAGGTCGAAAGTCTTGTCGTAATGCTCGACGCTTTGCGGGTTCGTCCGCCGCATATTTTTGACCAATACCCTATCGCCGTCGATGGCCGCCGATGGCAGCGTCGCCTGAGCCGACGCCCACTTCCGGTTGTGGGTGGGCGATGGCAGCATCATGAAGATCAGAATGCAAAATGCCGCGGCACAAAAGCAATCGATAGCCCGCGGCGCGGCGACGCGACGACGTGCATATGCCCACCACACACAGTACCCACTCATACGCGCG
>CALBTA010000600.1 GCA_937967755.1 uncultured Planctomycetaceae bacterium
AAGCCCGCTTCGAAAAGTTCGTCCTGCGGGCGAAAGAGAAGGCAAAGTACTGACGTGCCTTCCGTACGACGGTCTTCCAAGCCGTCAAAGTTCGACGGTCTTCCAAGGCCGTCGAAAAAAAGAGAACAAGTGATTTCAACAACGGTATTCAAGCTCGGTCAATCTCATGCGTGTACGAAACGTCGCCGGCCTGGAAGACGAAAAAATTGAATTGCAGATGACGCCGATGATCGACATCGTGTTTCAACTGCTCGTCTTCTTCATCATGACGTTCAAAATCGTCGCGATGGAAGGCGACTTCAACATCAAGATGCCGCTGTCGGCCCCCAGCGAAGGCACGCCCGACGACCGCGAGCTGCCGCCGTTCATCTTGCGGATGGCCGCTAACTCCGATGGTTCGCTGCGAACGCTGCGGCTGGATCAGAAAACGCTTGGCAGCGGAATGACCAGCCCGGGCGAAGCGCAAGGCGCGTTCACATTGCTGCATAACGAAATCATCAGCCGCGTCGGTAACGAGCGCGGCCCCGGCAGCATCGCCGAAACGGCTGAAGTCGAACTCGACTGCGATTACAACCTGAAGTACGAATACGTGATCGCCGCCATCACCGCCGTCAGCGGCAAGGTTTCTGAAACCGACGACGAAACCGTCGTCAAGCTGATCGAAAAGATCAAATTCAAACCACCCCGCGGCGGCCCGGGTTAGGAAGCGTCGTTCATTGACGCTCGGGTTGATATCAAATTACTCGTCCTCGTCTTTTCGTCCTCGTCTTTTCGTACTCGATGGCGGACGCCTGACGCACCCGCCGAGTACGAGAAGACGAGGACGAGTACGAGGACGACGACGTGGCGCCGGACAAGCCTGTGACCGAATCGGGCAATGGCAATAATTCTACGGGCGCGCCGCGAACCTCCGTTCAGACCACCCAGTTCTGAACCGGAGTTTCCAATGCAAATTCGAAACAATCGACGCGGTGACGGTGACCAACCCCGATTGCAAATGTCGTCGATGATCGACGTGGTGTTCCTGCTGCTGATCTTTTTCGTGATGACCTTTCAGATCACCGCGATGGAAGGGGATTTCAACATCACCGCGACCCAGCCAGACGGAGAGACAGCCGTCGACCCTCCGCGTGAGTTGGTCTTTCGCGTTCACTTGCTGGCCGGCGATTCTGGCGAGCTATCCGGTGTTCGGTTTGACGGGCGAACGCTTGGAGGAATCGAAGAACTTTCCGCGGTGACCCGCACCATTGTGGGCGACCATCTGGCCCACGGCGGATTGAGCGAGCACCTCGCCGTGCGGCTTCGCACCGACGCGTCGCTGCATTACCAACACGTACTCGCCGCCATTACCGCCCTGCGCGGAGAGAACCCGGACGAGCCGCTGATCGAAGACGTGCGCTTCGTCTCCACAACTTCGTAGAACGCAGTTTCACTGTGTTCTATTCGGACGATGTGGAACATCGTCCTACCCTTCGCGACATGTGGAACATCGTCATACGCCCGGGGGTGGAACTGGGCGTGTACTTTCTTCAACCGCGTCTGATCGACGTGCGTGTAGATTTGCGTGGTGGCGATGCTGGCATGGCCGAGCATCTCTTGCACCTGCCGCAGGTCAGCCCCGCCCGCCAACAGGTGCGTGGCGAAGCTATGCCGCAGCGTGTGCGGGCTGACCTCGTCCTCAATGCCGACGCGCTTGATGTATTTTTTCAATAGCGCCCAAACAAACTCTCGCCGCACCTGACGCCCGCTGCGCGAAAGGATCAGCCAAGGTGGCGGAGGCGATGGTATTTCGGCGAGCGCGTCGCGCTCCTGCTCCAAATACTCACGCACCGCCTCGCTGGCGATGTTTGAAATGGGCACCATCCGCTGCTTGTCGCCCTTACCGTGGCACTTGCAAAAGCCTTCATCCAGATGCACGTCGCGCACCTGCAAGCGGCAAAGCTCCGACGCTCGACAACCGGTGGCGTACAGCAATTCCAGAATCGCCCGATCGCGCCGCCACCAACGGTCGCTGGCCGCGCGCGGGGCGGCGAGCAAGTCGTTTACCTTCTTTGGCGAAAGGACATGCGGAACGTAGCTCCACAATTTCTGCGTACCGAGTAGCTCCGCCAGGTTGTCTTTCAGAACGCCTTCCAATTGCAGGTAGCGGAAGAAGACCTTCATCGTCACCGTGTGCCGCGCGATGCTGGAAGGGGCCAACCCTTCATCGCGCAGCCAGCCGACGTACTCCGAAAGCTGAGTGATCGTCAGCCCACGAACCGGCTTGCCCGCCAGCCAGGTGACGAAGCGGGTCAAGTCTCGACGGTACGCCGCGATGGTGTTCTCCGCCAGGTGGCACTCGCTGCGCAAGTAATCCAGAAAGGCGCTGGTCCATTGCCCAGTCGGGTCGATCTTCGCGACCTTCCGCCGAGCTGGTTTTTTGCGAAGTCTGGCCATGCTTCTCGATAATTTTCATTTGCGCTACCAAATGATTCATCGGTTAGTGACACGCGCTCCACCGGTCGCAAACCGGTTGCAACGCCTGTTACGTTTATGCAGACAGAACTTCGCGCCGACAAAACGCACCGGCCGCCCAACCGTGCCGGTTGCAAGCTACGTTTGAGTTGACAAAATCTACGCATTGCAATCGCACTGAGCAGTAAGGCATCACGATGAACATCCTAGTCACAGGCGGCGCGGGCTATGTCGGTTCGCATACGGCAAAGCTGTTGGCCGAGAGCGGGCACGACGTTTGGGTTTACGACAACCTTTCCACCGGGCACGCCGGGGCCGCGCTGCCGGGCCGGCTGATTACCGGCGACCTACACGATGGCGAACTGTTGCGTTACGTTCTGGGCGGCCGTAAGATCGAAGCGGTCATGCACTTCGCAGCCAGTTCGCTGGTGGGCGAATCGGTTGCCAACCCGGCAAAGTACTATCGCAACAATTTGGTGGCCACGCTTTCGCTGCTGGAAGCGATGCGAGACTGTGACGTCTCGCGAATTGTCTTCAGCAGTACCGCCGCCACCTACGGCACGCCCGGCGCGATGCCGATTCGCGAAGATACCCCGCAAGTGCCCTGCAACCCTTACGGCGTGACGAAGCTGGCCATCGAACGCGCGCTGGGCGATTATGCCAACGCCTACCGCTGGGGGTTCGCGGCCCTGCGTTACTTCAACGCCGCCGGCGCAGCGGCCGACGGAACGCTCGGCGAGGATCACACGCCCGAGTCGCATTTGATTCCCATCGTGTTGCAGGTCGCGCTCGGTCAACGCCAACACATTACGGTCTTCGGCGACGACTACCCCACGCCAGATGGAACCTGCGTGCGCGACTACGTGCATGTCGATGATTTGGCTTCGGCGCACCTGGCGGCGCTGGAACATTTGCAGCCCGGCGAAGGGTTGAAGATGAACCTGGGCACGGGCCGCGGGTACAGCGTTCGCGAAGTGATCGACACTTGCCGTGAAGTGACCGGCTGCGAAATTTCCGAAGTCGCCGGCCCGCGCCGCGCTGGCGATCCGCCCGAGCTGGTCGCCGACCCGTCGCTGGCGATGGAAACGCTCGGATGGCAACCGCAACACACGACGGTCGAGTCGATCGTCGAAACCGCGTGGCGCTGGCATCAAGCGAACCCACAAGGGTACGATGCGGTCGCGGTCGAAGAAGTCGCGGTAGTCTGAGTCAGCAACGCGAGTCGGCTTTTCAACGCTCGTTGCGTTCGCTAAAACCGTCGCATGCAGCGCATCGTCTTTGAAGAGCCGTACGAATTCATTCCGCCCTACCGCGGAACCTGGTGGCCCAGCTTCATTCAGTACTTCGATCTGTACAAGATTTACCTGCGAGGCCAGGGCATTGTTGACTTTGAAGTCCGCTGTGCGGAGCGCCTGAAAGCCTCGCTCGATGCTGGGCACGGCATCATGCTCACGCCGAATCATGCCCGGCCGGCCGACCCCGTGGTAATGGGCGTTGTTGCGAAGGAAGTCAAGACGCACGTCTATGCGATGGCCAGTTGGCACCTGTTCAAAGTGAGTTGGTTCGATGCGTTCTCGATTCGCCGGATGGGCGGCTTCAGCTTGTACCGCGAAGGGATGGATCGCAAGTCGATCAACACGGCGATTGAGATCATCGAAACGGCCGAACGCCCGTTGATCGTCTTCCCCGAAGGTTCCGTCACCCGCACCAACGACCGCCTGCACGCTTTGCTGGATGGCGTATCGTTCATCGCCCGCACTGCGGCCAAACGCAGGCGGAAGCAATCGCCGGGTTCGAAAGTGGTGGTACACCCGATCGCGGTCAAGTACCTGTTCCAAGGTGATTTGGAATCCGCGGTCAAGCCAGTTTTGGAAGAGATCGAACTGCGGCTCACCTGGCAACCCAACGACGAGATGCCGCTGGTCGACCGCATCGCCAAGATCGGCCGTGCCCTCATCGGATTGAAAGAGGTCGAGTACTTCGGTGAAGCGAAAGAGGGCCGCCTGCGGGACCGCATGAAGGGCCTGATCGACCGGCTGCTGATTCCGTTGGAAGAGAAGTACCACGGTGCCGCGAAAGACGGCCCAGTTGTGCCGCGCGTGAAGAATTTGCGCAGTGCGATCCTGCCTGACATGGTCAAGGGAAAGGTCGACGATGCCGAGCGGGCGCTGCGGTGGCGGCAGTTGGCTGATGTTTATCTGGCGCAGCAACTTTCTTGCTACCCGCCCGATTATCTGGCCGAGCGACCCAGCGTGACACGCATTCTCGAGATCGTAGAGCGGTTCGAGGAAGACACCAGCGATAAAGTCCGCAAGCACGGGCAACTGAAAGCCGTGTTGGAAGTAGGCGAGGCGATCGAGGTCAGCCCTGACCGCGACCGCAATGCCGAGGTCGATCCGCTGATGGCCCGCATCGGCGAAGAACTGCAATCGATGCTCGACCGGCTGGCGCAGGAATCACCCGCGTACGAGCCATCGTAACGGGGGCTTCTAGCCACCGTCGTGACGGCAATCGAAGATTGCCGGGCGGTGGCTAGAAGCCCCCGTTACTAATTGCCCCGTTGCAATCGCAAATCCGCTGCGCGAAACTAAACGCAAGTTACAAGTCATAGTTTTCTGTCAACACCACAACGCCCATGACTGCACGCACCAGCTACGCCGACGGCGCTTTCTGTTGGGTCGATTTGATGGCTCACGATATCGACGTCTCCCGAGAGTTCTACTGCCAGTTGTTCGATTGGACGCTCCAGCGGCAGGACACCCAAGGCGGGCCCGCGTATTACATTTTCAAGCACGCCAGCGGGCAAAGCATCGCTGGGTTTGGTGCGATGCCGGAAGAGATAAAGCAACAGGATGTTCCGCCCTTCTGGAAGAGCTACGTCAATGTTGACGACATCACCACTGCATGTGAGGGCGTCGAACAACTGGGCGGAACGATCACCATGCCCATCATGCCGGTGATGCAGTACGGCACGATGGCCGGCATTGCCGATCCGGCGGGCGCAAATGTGATGCTTTGGCAAAAGGGCGAACACTTCGGGGCCGAATTGGTCAACGATGTGGGTGCTTTCTGTTGGAACGAACTGGCCACCCGTGATATCGAGGGTGCCCAGAAATTTTACGGTGAACTGTTTGGCTGGCAGTTCGAGCGCAGCGAAGGCTCGCCCTCGACTTATTTCAACATCAAGAACGCTGTGGCGGGCGGCGAAAGCCACCTCAACGGCGGTATGATCGAAATGACCGAGCAATGGGGCGATGCGCCGCCGCACTGGATGGTCTACTTCAGCGTCGCCGATGCCGACGCCGCGATCGCCCGCATCATCGAGCTTGGCGGCAGCATGTGCGTCCAGCCGTTCGATGTCGAAATCGGCCGCATCGCCATCGCCGCCGACCCCGAAGGCGGAACGTTCAGCATCATCCAAATGAACGTTCCGCCGGACTAACGGCGTTAGACTGCGACGATCAACTCGCTGGAAAGCTCAACCGGCCGGGAAATGTTGTAGTAGTTCGGGCTAGTGCGCTGCACCATTTCGTGCAGTTGCTCGAACTGCTCCTCCGTTGCATCACCGGCGATTTGGACGCGGCAGTGCAATCGCTCGTAGCCGTTGGGCACTTCGCTGTCGATACCCAGAAAGCCGCGCAGGTCGATGTCGCCTTCCAATTCCAACTCTAGCTGGGTCAAGCGAATGCCCATCAGCGCGGCGAGGGCCGTGTAGCCAACCATCATGCAGGCGTTGGTCGCGGCCAGCAGATACTCTTGCGGGTTGGCGAATTCGTTCGATCCGCACAACTCGTGTGGTTCATCCACTTCAATCTTGAACTGGCGTTCGATCTTCTCGCCTCCCATCTGGAATCCCTTCACGAAGTGGTCGGTACGAGTTCCGTCTTGCCAGCGGCTAGTCACGCTCCATCG
>CALBTA010000601.1 GCA_937967755.1 uncultured Planctomycetaceae bacterium
TAAGACTTCGCGTCGAGTTGGAAACGCCATAGCGCTAATCCCAGCCTTAATCGACGTTTATGGTCCAAAAAGACTTGGAGCGTGTAGGAATTCCTTACAGGAATGAGCATGGTGTGGCCGACTTCCACGCCGCAGGCCGACACACCCACATTACGGAACTCCTACGCAATGGAGCAAGCGTCGCCGAAGCGAAGGAGTTGGCAAGGCACTCCGACGTCCGTATGACAATGCGATACACTCACATTGGGATTGATGATCAGGCGCGTGCCTTGTCGGCGCTTCCAAGCCCCTGTCAGGATATTGTCAGTAAACGGCGCGGCTTTGATACTCGCCACGATGCACCTGATGGCAGTATTTGTCACGACAGGGATGCGGGCAAGAAAAGCAAAAGCCCCCGTGAAAACGGGGGTAATGTCGCCAGGGAACGGTTGTTAACGCCGCCTGACACACAAGATGAAAAGCGGAGGGCACGGGACTCGAACCCGCAACCCCATAAGGGGCAATTGATTTCGAATCAACCTCCTCACCAATTCGGATACCCTCCGGGGACTTCTATCTTTACCGAGCTTGGGGATCGGGGCAAGGCTGGATTTGCTCCGTAGCCTTGTCGGCAAACAGTTCTTGCCGCCTCAGATTGAGCGATCTGTATCGATTCCGCGGTTGGAATCAAGCAGATTGTGATGCGTGCGATGCCGTGGCCTTGGTCCATTCCCGCTTCGTTTGTTCTGTACGGGTTGTCGCGATTGCTCGCGCCGTGAGGTGAGAATCTCGCTGGCTGCTGATTCCCAACCGAGCCAGCCGATACTGTTATTGGCCACGGATGGTCCCCTAGATGAAGCCGGCGAAGGTTGCGCCGCCCCTCACTTCAGGACTATCCGCATGGCGAAAAAAGATACCTACCGCGTGGTCACGCGCGGCAAAGACGGCAGCATGCAGACGAAAGACTTCGATACGTGCGAGCCGCTTCTCAAGTCGCACACGCAAATCGGCGTGGACGATTGCAGCACTGATCTGGCCCTGCGGGGAATGCCCGTCTTTAAAGGCCTCATCGGCCCGATCCCCGAAGGCAAGTCGATCGTGCGTTATGAATCGCCCGATGTCTTCGAAACGCTCACCAAGGAATGGGGTGCTGAAGGAAAGAAGCGCCGCCGACGTTCGCGCACCAGCTAATCAATACTGGCCGATATCCGCTGGCGAACCGTCGTTCCGGCTGCCGAAACGGCGATGCACCTCCGGGTCAATATTAAAGCTGACCATGTGCACCGAACCGTCGCACATCACCACTTGAAATCCTGCCGAGTGGGCGCTGCCCATCAATTGGGAACTGTTGAAACCCGGTGTGTCGCGCCGCGGCGAGTGGTTCAAGTGCGTGTTACGGAAGTTGTCGTTGTCATATCCGACGTATAGATTTTCGTTGTCCGCCGCGGCTGTGCCTGTCGTGTACCGATCCGGGTCGAGGTACTTTTCGCCAATCAAATAGGTATTGCTCGCCCCGTCGCGTACGTGAGCTAGATTGACTTCACTCCGTTCAAACGAAATGCCGTCGGTCGAGGCATTGTGCCAACCGCCGTAGGCCGGGTCGTCGCCCTGGGCCAAACTTCCGGGGCCGGAAAAATGTTCGTTGGAAGATTGCGAACCGCAATTGATGGCGTAGTCAGTTCGCCCGGAAACCGGAATGGTCATTGACGTGCTGCTCGCCGTGCGGTAGTTCGCAGTGTGGCTATCGGGGTACGCGATTGACCGCCGCCGCGACGGGCAGTTGAAGATCGAAACCGGCGTTTGCCCCCGCTGAATGATAGCGGCGGTGCGCGAAGCCGCATCGGGCGCGTTCAGTCCCATGTCGCGTAGGTTTTGCTGTTCGACGAACGCAAGCATGTTGAAGGTCCACCCGCCTGGTTGTTCCTTGCCGCTGCCGCGTTCCGGTTCACCCACCCAATACCAACCCCACCCGCCCGACGGGTAGTACTCATACTGCGTGTGGTGGGCGATTGAACCCAAGCCGAGTTGTTTGAGGTGGTTCTGGCACTGGGCCACGCGCGCCGCCTCGCGCGCACTCTGCACAGCGGGCAGCAACAGCGCGACAAGAATTCCGATGATGGTAATCACCACCAGCAATTCAACGAGGGTAAAGCCGTTGCGAACTTTCATGAAAGAAGCCCGTGGGGAGAGCCGCGTGCGGGTGTCAACAGAAAAGCGAATGCTTTCACTAATTTCTAACCGACACCTTGATGGAAATCAACCAAGAATTGCTGACCGCTACTTTGTTGTAGGGCGGGCACTCTTGCCCGGCCCGCAGCGCCGGCCCACAACGGGCCGGAGTGCCCGTTTTACTGGGATGACCCAATGTGCTTCAGAGCGTACCGACATCAACCGGTTCACCATCGGCCCGGTTGCTTAACCGGCGATGCACGTCGGGGTCGATGCTGAAACTAATGGTATGCACCGAACCATCGCACATCACGAAGTTCACACCTGCGGAGTGCGCGCTGCCGAAGCATTGCCAACACTCGGTTCCGGGCTGTTCGCGGCGCGGTTTGTACGAAGGGTGGCCCCAACGCAGATTGTCCCAATCGTGGCCCTGGTACAAGCTGCCGTTGTCCGCTCCGTTGCTGCCGGTGGCGTACTGATCAGGGTTCAGGTGCTTCTCGCCCACCCAATAGGTTCCCGATTCTCCGTCGCGCACATGCGCAGGGCGCACTTCGCTCGCCACGTGGGTAACGCCGGTATGGTTGTAGGCCCAGCCGGGAATGGTTGGCGCGGTCGCGCCCGGTCCGGGGCCGCCATAGGTTTGTACCACTTCTCCGCCGTTGGCCGCGTAATCGGTCTTCGCCGTTCCGCTGGTTGGAAAGTCGGTGTTGTAGGCCTCTGGGTACCAACTGACGGACGGGTATATCTTCGGCTGCCGCCGGCTGGGGCAGTGGAAAGTTGAAACGACACCTTGCTGCACCTTGACCAGTTCCGTCTTCAACGCCGGATCGGTCATGCCCAGGCCTGTGCTGTGCAAGTTAATTTGCTCGATGAACGGCAGCGTGTTGTAAGCCCAACCGCCCGGTTGTTCTTTGCCGACACCGCGGTTCGGGTCACCTATCCACTTGTACCCCCAGCCGCTGGAAGGGTAGTGCCCGTGCGCGGCGACGTGGCTTTTCGCTCCCACGCCTAGCTGCCGCAGGTTGTTCTTGCACTGGGCCATCCGCGCCGCCTCACGCGCGCTCTGCACTGCTGGCAACAACAACGAAACAAGAATGCCAATGATGGCGATGACCACCAGCAACTCAACCAGCGTAAATGCACGCCGTGCACTGCCAGATTTGTATGACATGGTTGCCTCGCGAGTGATAGCTGGTGAGCAGTTCCGAATATAGAAGGCTCGATGCAAGGCACGGCTCCACCATGAATACGGGAACCCGGATGTGTAAATGCCTGTGAACCTTTGCGCTAACCTGTAAAGGTAAGTTTACACCTTCGGGACTGCAAAGGCGACCGGTTTCTGTGGTAAAGCGTTTTACAGTTGGGAGTTACCTGAAATCTAAAGCTGTGGCACAAGAAATGCGTTCTTCAACTCAAGGAACGATTGTGCGATCCCGCTGGGACGATGCATGGTGGAGTTTTTCGAAATCGAGCACCTTTTATCTTGACGTGACAACCACCCGAGTTGGGCGATGGCTTGTGGCCTTTGCTTTAACCGGGGCGTTTTTGTGCTGGACCGGTCGCTAGCGCGGCAGGCCAATGAAGTTACCACACCTCTTTCTGGGAGAACTCAAAGCAATGAAGAAAATGAATCTGCGCATCATGGCCGCGGCACTTGCGGTCACTCTGGTTGCAACGGCGAGCGCGTTGGCGAACCCGATCTCTGGCGTGTCGGCGATTCGGATTACCGACAACGATGGAAACTGGTTCTATCAAGAAGAAGTGAACATTTACAACCTTGCCGGTACTGATGTTGCCTCTCTCAGTTTCGGATCGACCACAACGCTGAACTTTCCTGGCACCTCATTCGGCTCTACACCGACTGGCGTGATCGATGACATCATCGGAAACTGTTGCGGCACCGGAACACACGGCAACGTGGCCGCTTCGGCCGGGCAGTTCATAGAAATAAACTTGCCCTCGCCCCAAGTCATTGACGCTGTCAATTTCCCCATCGAGATTCACAACCGCCAAGATGGCTGCTGCCCAGACCGCGTAGAGAACATTGATATTGAATTCCTGGATGAACTCAACAATCCAATTGCCGTGCTCGATGCTAATGGAGATTTCACTGATGTTTTTTCGTTGAACGGGCCTGGCAGCTTCGACACGACTTTTGGTCCCGGCGGAGGCACGATAAGCATCGTCGGAACACCGGAACCAGCAAGCGTTGCGATTTGGTCGCTGATGGCGTTGGCGCTAGGCGGGTACGGCTACGCCCGAGTGCGCCGGCGGAAGTAGTCGGGTATTCGCCAAAGTAGTCCCTGACGATCTGAAGTGCCAATGGTTTGCCCATTTTGACAATAGTGAAGGGCAGGAAGCCCGCGATCAACGTGCGTTCAAATGGGCGAGTGATTCGTGCCTCCGGTCGTCACGGAGTGCTGACCTCCTTTGGAAAAAGTTTTGGAATTCTGGTCAGAACAGTGTACCAATCGCTTGACAGCGAGGTGGAAATGTGTATACTATACGGATGAATGGGTATGGCGGTCTTGTTGGGCCGTCCCAATGGGGTGCGTATCGTTCGACGGCCTTGGAAGACCGTCTTACTTGATTGCCCTCACCCCGGCCCTCTCCCACAAGGAGAGGGAGAAAAGGGGAAGCATTCAGCACGGCCCTTGATGTGACGGGGGCTTGCTGAAAGTTGGGCGTGGCGATGAGCGTGGCGGAATGACGTAAGTAGTTGTCAGTTCAGTAGTTGGCGAATTCGCCACCGCATTGAACAAGGGCCAACATTCAGCAGTTGCCACCGCCGAGTGCTGAAAGGGGTGAATGACGTAAAGACAATGGCGGCAAGGGGTTGCTGCCACTGGGACAACGGCGTGCTGAATGGGATGCTGAATTCGGTCAGCCAGGTTTTCGACGGTGGCTGGAAGCCCCTGCTTCGTTGATTTTTTCAACACGCGCGTTGCACAAAGACGTGCAACGCGCAGCGCTTTTGGGGCCCCCTGGGGACCGTCAAAGTGTTGCACATAAGACTTTAATGCGCAGCGCGCGTGTTGAAAAATTCCCAGCGGCCATAGGCAGACGTGCGGCCGGAGGTGATGTAGGCGGCGTGCAGCGAGCCGGTTGTTCCGGCCAGGAAGAACATGATCCCGTTTTCAACGGTTGAATAGCTGACTTCGTGGAATAGCATTTGCAGAAAATAGGGCGCGACTACCGCTAAAAACAGCAGCCCGTGCGCACGCACCCAGAACGGCAAGGTGTCGGCTTGCCAAAGTTGCCACGCTTGTCTTGCCCACAGAAAATAGAACGCCAACATCAGCAGCAGGCCGAAGATTCCCAGTTCGACCAGCACGCTGAGCAACGTGTTGTGGTGAATGTATCCGCGGATTGATTCCAGGCGGATGTTGGTCGAACGGTCGCCTAGATAGTGAATTGATTCTTTCGGGTACTGCCCGAAACCGAAGCCGGCGATCGGCCGTTCTTGAAACATCAACCAGCTAACGTAAGCGAAACTCACCCGCATGTAGGTCGACTCGGCGGTGTCGGATGCCGACGTGTCGCGTTGGAAGGCCATGAAGTTGTCACCTTTGGCGACGACCAGCACCGCCGCGGCACCGAGCGCACCCGTGAGGGCGAGCGTTCGCCAGCGATTGTTGAGCGTGACCATCAGCGCGACCATGGCAGCAATGCCCAGACCCAGCCAAACGCTACGGGTATAGGTGAAGTAGACAGCCCCCAAGTAACAAGGCAGCAACAGCCCGCCCAGAACAACCGCCTGCCGGGTCCACTTCCCGCGCCATGCGAACAGCCCGACGGTGACCGCCGCACAGACAATCAGGTAGGTGCCCATCCGTGCCGACTGCAACATCGGTCCGCGGGCCCGCCCGAAGTGCGTACCGAGTTCAGGGTCGGTAATGTACTTCGGAACAACAAACGCCCAGGCGTGTGTGCCTTCGGCCAGCGCCGTGATTACCAGGTAAACCCCAAAGCAAGCCAGGGCCGCGTAGGCCGCTTTCAGTTTCGTTTCGTTCAATTTGGCGTGACGGGCGATCAGCAAGATCGCCAGCGGAATTCCGTAGCCGTTCACCAGGTGCATCAGGATTGGCTCTTGGTCCGGGCCGGGGTCTCGCCAATCGCTGGTGAATGTGCGCACGATTAGCAACAGCATGAATCCGCCCAGCGCCAAGTCGGCTGGCGAAAGCGATTTGATGTCGCACTTGCCCAACCGCCATTGCACGACAATGGTGATTAGCAGCAGCATCATGAAGAAGCGGTCGATCGACCAGGTCAGCCCGGCTGCGTCGATGCTCCAAAAGTACCCACTGAAACAGGAGGCAACGATCAGGTAGATGACGCATCCCAAGATCGGCGACCCGCGCATCGCCAGCACAGCGCCCCAAACGACGCCGGCGATTGCGAGAACGAAAATGATGAAGCTCATCGGAAGCGTGTGGAAGATGGAGGTTGTGAACGCCAAAGGCGCGAACCATTGGGCGCAACGTTTCTGGATGCTTTGCAAACATACGTTGCGAGCACCGGCCGGCGGAGTTGGCTCGACGATTTCGGAGAACTGCTGTAGCGGTTGTGCGGATTGTGCCCGTTGGCGGCTACTTGTCGCTGTTGGGGGCATCTTGTATGCTGCGCTGAGTGTTGATGAATGCGGCCGGTTGTGTCGCATTCGGGCCTATAAGAACGCCCCGCGGCACTTTGGTTCGCCGCATTTCTCACGACGAAGAGGACAACCCCATGGCTTATACCCTTCCCGATTTGCCGTATGATCATGCCGCGTTGGAGCCGCATATCGACGCGCGCACGATGGAGATTCACCACGGCAAGCATCACGCCGCTTATGTGTCGAAAGTAAATGACGCCATTGCCGGCAGCGCGTTGGAAAGCAAAAGTATCGAGGAATTGATTGCTGATTTATCCGCCGTGCCCGAAGACAAGCGCGGAGCCGTTCGCAACAACGGCGGCGGGCATGCGAATCACTCGTTGTTCTGGACGATCATGTCGCCCGATGGCGGGGGTACACCCTCAGGTGATTTGGCGGCGGCGATTGACGATGCCTTCGGCAACTTCGACGCCTTCAAGGAGAAGTTCTCAACCGCGGCCGCGACGCGGTTTGGCAGCGGCTGGGCCTGGCTAGGCGTAAAGGATGGCAAGCTGTGCGTTTGCAGCACGCCGAACCAAGACAACCCGCTGATGGGCAGCAGCGTGGTCGATTGCCCTTGCACGCCGATCCTCGGGCTGGATGTTTGGGAGCATGCGTACTACCTGAACTATCAGAACCGCCGGCCCGATTACGTTTCGGCGTTCTTCAACGTCATCAACTGGGAAGAGGTCGCCAAGCGGTTTGCGGATGCCAGTTAGCCGCTTTTCGCTCCGCAAGAAGCCGGTTGTTCGCGGAGCGAACAAAGACAATCGACGTGAACAAGGAGAACGGCTGTGAAACCTGAGGATCTGCTCTTCGCCAAGACGCACGAGTGGGTGCATATGGCCACCGATGGCGGGCGTACGGTCGCCACGGTTGGTATTTCAGCTTTCGCCGTGGAGCAACTTACCGACCTCGTTTTTCTGGAACTGCCCGAAGTCGGAGCCGAGGTGAAGACGAACGAGTCGTTCGGCGAGATCGAATCGGTCAAGGCGGTCAGCGATGTCTACTCGCCTGTCTGCGGCGAAGTGACCGATGTGAACGGCAGCCTGGCTGATAGCCTTGAGAAGTTCAACGAAGACCCCTACGGCGAAGCGTGGCTGATCAAAGTCGCTGTCGAGGACGAAGCCACGCTCACAGAACTGATGGACTACAAGGCGTATCAAAAGCAGTGCGCTGAGGATGCCTAGCGGGGAAGAAGTCTCCAGAGTTGTTCGAAAACGCACCCGCGGTGCAATGCACCGGCGGCGATCTCTATTGTCGTAAATCTCATTTGAAATTTTTCATGCCGTACACAATCAACACGCCCCAAGACCAGCAAGCGATGCTCGAAACGATCGGTGTCGGGTCGATTGAAGAGTTATTCGCCAGCATTCCGGCCGACCTTCAGTTGGGCCGCAATTTGAACCTGCCGGCGGCCCAAGGTGAACTTGAGCTAACGCAGCATATGACCGCCCTGGCGGCAAAGAATCTGTCGGCTGAAAGTTCCACCTGTTTCCTCGGCGGCGGCAGCTACGACCATTTCATTCCGGCGGTAGTCGATGCGATCGCCTCGCGCGGAGAATTCTACACCTCGTACACGCCCTATCAGCCGGAGGTCGCTCAGGGCAACTTGCAGGCGATGTTCGAGTATCAAACGCTCATCTGCCAACTGACCGGCATGGACG
>CALBTA010000602.1 GCA_937967755.1 uncultured Planctomycetaceae bacterium
GCGTTGGGGTTTCAGGAGCACGATACCGTGCTGCCGATGTTGATGTGCCCGTCGGACCCGACCAATCCGAAACTTCACACGTTCTGGGGCGGCACGGGCACGCCGACGCAAGGTTTTTCCGGCAATGTCATTTTGAATGCCGGCAGTAGTTATTTTCGCGAAACCGAAGACATCGACAGCGCGACGCTCGACGGGCTGTTCTTCGCCGTCAGCAAAGTTCGCATCGAAGATATCAAGGATGGCAGTTCCAACACTGCGATGGTCAGCGAACTGATTCTTTCGCCGGATACCGACTCGCACGATATTCGCGGACGCTACCACAACCCGGCCCACGGCGGAGTTTTATTCAGCACCCGCCTGCCGCCCAACAACATGGTTCCCGACCAACTGAACTGGTGCGCCAACAACCCCGTCGAGCGGGCGCCTTGCATTTGGACCGAGACGAATATGTTCGTCTCGGTGAGGAGCTATCATTCTGGCGGGGTGAACATGGCGTTGGCCGATGGCAGCACGCGGTTCGTGTCCGATTCCATCGACCCGGCCACATTCATCGCCATCGGCAGCCGCGACGGCGGAGAAGTTTTTTCTTGGGGTGATTGACTCAACAGAAGTACGCGATGTTTTGAACAGAAGGGCGCGAAGTTCGCGAAGGTTTAATGGGCGTCGCGATATGGAAGACCACTTGTGCTTCGTGACAGTTCAGTGTTCAAGTAGTAGCAGAAGTGAGACTTCTGAGAATTAAGTCACAGAAGCGAACTACCCCGAACTCTCGTAAGTCAGACTACCTCGAGTTTTAGACCTAACTTTGCGCGAGTAATCGAAATCTTCATCTCTTAGCGATCTTCGCGACCTTCTGTTAGGAATCGCTTCATGACCTTCCGTTACAGATTCACTGCTCGACTTTGTTTTCACGTCATTGCGATCGCACTATTGTTTTCAATTCTGGGTTGCGGCGATTCCGGGCCCAAGAAATACCCCGTCACTGGCAACGTCACCTGGGAGGGTCAGCCGCTGGCGGATGGGGATATCGTGTTGGAGCCGACCGATGGCGGTGTTCCTGATCACGGGAAGATCGTCGCGGGCAAGATCGACATGGAAGCGACTGCCGGGCCGAAGAAGGTTTCGATCCAAGCCACCAAGGCCGCCGCCGAAGTCGCCCCCGACATGGGCATGGCCCCGCAGGTGCAGTACATCCCGCACCGCTACAACGCCCGCACAGAATTGACCGCCGAGGTGAAAGCCGATGGTGAGAATCGTCTGACGTTCGACCTTGTGCCGTGATCTTTCGTAGAACTCAGTTCCACTGCGTTCTGGACGAAGTGGAACTGGTTGTAACCAGTGGAACTGCGTCCACGACGAGTACGACTCCATCCTACGGATCTAATTGCCCCTGCTGCTTGACATTCAACTTTCCTTGCCCTACCTTCACCACCGTTGCGCTCGCAATCCCGCGTGGCCTTGATCGACGGCTTTCTGGGTGGTGGCAGTGAAACTTCTACGTCAAGTCTCGCTCTATTTTCAAGAGGGCCGTAGCGACAAGGTCTACGAGGTCGATCTGTGCGAAGTGGGTACCGATCAATACGTCGTCAATTTCCGCTACGGGCGGCGCGGCTCTGCGTTGCGTGATGGCACGAAGACCTCCGTGCCCGTCTCACTGGCCGAGGCGCAGCGCATCTACGACGCGCTGGTTCAATCGAAAACGACCAAAGGCTACCGAGAGTCAACGAGCGTTCGGCAAGAACAACCCGCGCCGGCGGCCGTATCGCCCGCACATCGAAACCTGGACCCTCGCGCGCAAGCCGTTCTGGCGAAGCTGAACGCGGGCGTCTCAGCGAAGGATGGCTCGCATCTTTCCCGCGCTGCCTGGCGGGCGGGCGAAATGCGGCTGCGCGAGGCGGAGCCGGCGCTGCTCAAACTGTTCGGTGCGGGCGATGCGATGTTGGATTACTGCATCGCCTGGTCGCTGGGCCGGCTGGGCAGCCAAAATGCCGTCGCCCCGCTGCGCAGCCTGCAAACCGACCGCAACCGCCCGTACATGGTGCGCCGCATCGCCGCTATTTCATTGTTGGACATCCTCGCGGACGACGCGAAGGCCGAAACGGTTGAGAAATATATCAGCCAGCTTCCCGCTGCGCTCGCCGGCCCCGCGCGCAACGGCCCCGCCGATGCGTTCACCGCGGCGCTGGCCGATCATTTGGAAACCGACGACCCGCGAAACTTCGCGGCCCTTGATCTGGCCTACATCATCAACAACGGGCACGTCCGGCCGGCGTTGCTGTCGCACGTTCGCAACGCCCCGCTCAAGCCGAATTACTTCCAACGCCTGCGTCACATCTTCAAGGCGGCGGAGTTGCGAAGCGATGGCGAGGTGTTCGGCTGGCTGGCCTATCGCTTCGAGACGGAACGCGGCAACGTCAACAGTAAGTCGTATGGCTTCATGTGGGAGTACCAGCAAGTTGGCCGGCGTTGGCAGCGGCAGAAAAAGGACAATCCGTTGCTTGGCCCGAGCGCGCAAACCGCGTTCAGTCACGCGACGCGGTTTTATCTGCGAAAGCGCGTGTGGCGAACGCTGAAGCGGCTGGGTGAACTGGGCATGGCCGAGGACTACGTCCGCCTGGCGACCGGCGTGCTGGCGACGATTTCCGATGACGACGCCGAACAGCCTTTCAATTCGTTCATCTATCAGTATGAAGGCCGGCGGTACAACCGTCAGCAAATCCGCTACGACCGCCTGCATAGGTTTTGGGCGGTCGGCAAGATTCTGTTCGGCGGCAGCCGCCGATACCGGTTCGAGCAAAAGCAGCGGCGCGTCAGTTACTATCGCCTGGCGGAATCACCCGATTCCGCTCCGACCGAACGGGAAGAATCGTTCCCGCAACTTTGGGAGCAAGTTCCGCAGGCGCTGCTGCATTTGCTGGACGAAAGCCGCTGCCTGGAAGTGCATCAGTTCGCCAGCAAGGCGTTGCGGGCTTGCTGGGACTTCTGCCGCCAGTTGGATGTCGCGGCGCTGCTGATGTTGCTGCGTGCGAATTATGAAGTGACGGTGGAGCTCGGTTTCGAGTTGGCCGTCACCCGGTACGATGCGACCAACCCCGACCGTGAACTTGTATTGGCCCTTGCCGATTGCGGGTACCAGCGCGGGCGAGAGCAGGCCTGCAAGTGGATCGATTTGCAGCGCGGCCTGTTCCTGGAAGACACTTCGTTCGCCGCGGCGCTGGCCGCCGCCGGCCATGAAGACACGCGATTGTTCGCCCGGCGCGCGCTGCAACTGATTAACTATTCGGAAGACGACGCGCGGCTGTTGGTCGGCCGGTTGATCGCAGCGCTGCAACCGCTGGGCGAAGGCGAAGAGCCGCGGGCGGGGGACATTTGCCAAACGATGCGCGAACTGTTCAGCCCGCAGTTGCGAAAGATCGGCGCGGAGGTGATTCGCGATTTGCTCGCCCATCCGCTGATTGCCGTGCAGCAATTCGCCGGCGACGTGCTGCTCAATCACGAAACGTTGGCCACCCGGCCGCCCGATGATGTGCTGGCCGGGCTGCTGAACTCCAGCCACGAGTCGGTGCGGGCGATGGGCGTGCGGATTGTTTCGGGGCTGCCGGACGATGCCTTGCGACAACAGCCAAACTTGTTGACGACGCTGGTTCGCCACGAAGCTGCCGACGTGCGTGAGAGCGCCCGGCCAATCGTTGCCCGATTGGCCAGCAGCGATCCGGAATTCGGCCGCGCGTTTTCCGCGCAGTTGATTGATATGCTGCTGATTCCAGGCTCGCCTGAAGGCGTGCCAACGTTCCTTTCACGCCTACTTCAAGAAGAACTGCGGCAATACTTGGGTGATGTTGCCAGCGAAACGGTTTGGCGGCTGCTGCAATCGCGCAGCCAGCCGGCGCAGGAAGTTGGCGGAGCGCTGTTGGCCAGCAATGTTCGCGGCGAGGAAATCAGCGTCGAACAAATCGTTCGCCTCGCCGATCACGATGTCTTGACCGTTCGCCAGGCGTCGTGGCAAATGTGCCGCGAACAGATCAGCCGCCTGAAGGCCGACGTTGTCGAGGCCGCGTTGATCCTCGATTCCGATTGGGAAGATTCGCGGCAGTTCGCCTTCGACCTGTTTCGCGAACAATTCACCGCCGACGACTTACCCGTGGGCGTGCTGGTCAGCATCTGCGACAGTACTCGAGTAGACGTGCAGCAGTTTGGGCGGGAGATCGTCACGCGGATGTTCAGCCACGACGACGGCGTTGAGTACCTGCAGCGCCTCAGCGAGCACCCGGCTGTGAGCATGCAAATGTTCACGAGCAATTATCTTGACCGCTACGCCTCCAACGGCCATCAGCGGCTGGCGGAGTTGGAACCTTATTTCCGCAGCGTTCTAAGCCGCGTGAACCAAGGGCGTATCGCCAAGGATCGCGTTTTTCGTTTGTTCGACCGCGAAATTGAAAAGAGCGCCGAACATGCCCGCGCCATTGCGACGGTGATCGCCCACCAATCGGCGACGGCGGTCTACGGCGACAAGGCCCGCACGATTGAGTTGATGCTGAAGATCCACCGGCTTTACCCGTTCATCGAATTGCCCATCGAGGTAGTTCCGCCGGAGGTGCGCAGTGGAGTTTAGCTACAGCTACGCCAGCGAATCCCTGGTTGCGTCGGACGCGAACAAGACATCGATGTCCTTCGCGCCCGACACGCTGCGCGAGCCGACCTATTTTCGCGGTGAGCTAAAGCAGTCGCTGCCGTTCCGTGAGGCGATCAGCGCGTTGCACGACGTGGTCGTTAGCGATCTGCGGTGGCATCCGAAAGATCGCACCGAGTACAAGGCCTGGCTGGCCCAGCAAGATCAAATCGATTGGGCGATGCTGGCCGCCCAGCGGGAGGAAACCAATCGGCAGGTTGAACAGATTCGGGAGGAGTTGAACGAACTGCGGCGGACCAGCCAGCAGCGGCTCGCCCCGTTCTACGAAGCCCGCCAGCGATATTTCGATCACCTTTACAAGCGGCAATACAACTGGTGGCTGGTTTTGGA
>CALBTA010000603.1 GCA_937967755.1 uncultured Planctomycetaceae bacterium
CGGGCCGCTCGGATCTGTTGGTACCCGCGCGTCCGCTGGTGCAACATCTCTTGCATCAATTTTAACAGCTTCAGTTGAGCAATGTTTTTGATGCCGTCCGGCGGCGGTCCGCTGCTGCCCCCCTGCCCTGCCCCGCCGTTGTTATTTGGCGGCTGATCGCTTTCATCTTCCTTCATCGCTTCGATCAATTGTTCCAACCGCAACAGGGCTTCCTGCGCCGAAAGTTGCGTCGCATCGCCGAGGTCCGCATCATCCAGCCGCAGCGCCACGCTGGCCATTTCCCGCACGGCGCTGGTCAAACCCAGATGGAATACTTCGGCCGCCTGAATCTGTTGGGCGAAATCGTTGGCCTCGGCCATCAGCCCCCGTTGTTGTTGCGCGAGCGCCGTGACACTCGCCCGCTGACCGCGCGATAGCGCCCCGTTGTCTTGTTCGGCCTGATGCAGGCGGATTATTTCATCATTCACACTTTGTTGCTGGGACACCATGGTCTTGAGCGATTGCTCCAACCGGGCGAGTTGCTCGTCCAGCAGGTCTTGCTCCGCCTGTTTGATCTGTTGCTGCAGCTTCTGCTGCGCGTCATCCAGATCCTCTTCGGCCAATTCGCTTTGCTCGCGCTGCTGCGCCTCACCCCCCTGCCCTGCCGCGTCGTTGGCTGCTTGGGTATGTTCGCCGGCCTGCGACAGGCTTTGCGCGGCATCCTCGGCTTGTAGCCGCTGCAGCTTTCGCGCCAGGCGCTGGATCTCTTGGCGTTGCGTTTCGCGTTCCGCCTCTAAACGTTGAAGCTCACGTCGCTTTTCTTCTTCGTTGGGGTTGTTCTGCGCCGCCGCGGCCCGTTGGGTTAGTTCGTTGGCCTTGTCGCGCAGGCCTTGCAACTCTTCCGCGGCGTCCTTCATTTGCTCCAGACGGCGCTGCAGTTGGTGTTCTCGCCGGCCGGTCAACGTATCGAGCAGTTCGGTTAGTTGCTCGTGAAGTTGTTGCTGCCCTTGCGCCGCCTGGCCGAGTTGGTTCTCGCCAATTTGCCGCGAGGCCTGCCGCATCCGCCCGCTGACCGCCTCGCGACGGGCAAGTTCGACGGCGTCGCCCAACGTCTGCGCCGCCAGCGGGTCGTCGCTCAGTTCGGCCTGCATGCGCTGCATCTGCGAGAGCATCTGTTCCGTTCGCCGGGCCAATTCGCCTTGCCGTTGGCTGAGCTTCGCCAAGTCGGCGCGCTGCTGGGCGGTTAGCTGCTGCAAGGTTTTGGAAATGGTCTCGCCTTGCAATTGCGAAGTTTGCTCGGCAAGTGTTTGTTGGTCGCGCCGCAGCGTGCTCACCTGGCGGGAAAACCGGCGGTAGCTGTCCCACTGCGAAAGGTTGCCAAGCAGTTCTTCAAGTCGCTCAATCACACGGTCTTGCCCCGTCGCCGCCGCATCGACCGCGTCGCCCACTTCGCTGGCCGGTTGGCCGCCGACCGGCTTGTCGTTCGAAGCGTGCATGGCGGTTTGCCCTGCCTTCAACCCGGTCAGCAGATCGCGCCCGATGGCGGGAAGCTGCGTGTTGGCAATCGTTCGCACGGCCTTGCCCAAACCGCCGATGCGTCTTTCCAGGTCGGGGTTATCCAGGCGGTTCTGCCGCACCACTTCCAACAGCGCGTCGATCTGTGCGAGGACGCCGTCGTTCTCACCCGCCAGCAAACGGTCGATGCGGCGCTGGTTCAGCTCGGCACTTTGTAGGTCGACCACGTCGCTCGGCGAGACCTGGCCGGTTTCCGAGAACTGAATTTGCAAGGCCTGCGTTTGGCTGCGGGCTTCGCGTTGGATCGCCAGGGCTTCGGCCAGCTGCGAAAGCAGAAACGTTTGCCGCTGCACAATCCGGTCTTCCAACTGATCGGGCGTGATGATCGTAATCCTGCGCGGCGTGCTTTGTTCTTCCTGCGGCCGATAGTCACTTGCCGCGACCGCCAACAGCAACGACGTACCAGGCGGCAGTTCGCCGAGTTCGCTAAGTTCCCAAACGAAGTCGACATCGCGGCTCTCGCCAGAAGACGTTTGATCGCCAGTGGCCACGGCTGCCTGCAGAGGCCCTTGGAAAATCACGATCACCTCTTCGCCAGCGTCGCTCTTGTCGCTGCGCGAGAACCGCAACTCGATCTTCGCGATTGCCAGGTCGTCGGTCACCGTCGCTTTGACGGGGACGCTGGCCGACGGAGTGACGAACGTGTTCGCCTCGGGTTGCTCGACCGATACCCGCGGCGGTGCGTCGGGCGTGATGTTCAATTGATAGCGATCGTTCGTTCCGCTCTCAACTTCATCATCCCCAGCCAGCAACAGGCGGTAGGTTCCTGATTGGTTCAACACCCACGCGTTGCCGCCATCGGCATCCAGCGAGAATGACACACCGTCGGCTGCAACCTTCAGCGGAATATTCTGCTCGCCCTCTTCGGTTTCCACCAAGACTCGCGCCTGCGAGACCCGCTTGTCGGCTTCGCCCTGAATGCTCACTGCTGTGCCGGCGACCGCTTGAATGTGGCGCGATGCTTTCCGCGCCGGCTGCGAAGTATACGCGGGCGGGTGGAGCGTGATCGTCACTTCGCTGGCCCGCGGCGGCTCGACCACTTCGACACTATGCCAGCCCATCGAATCATCGTCACCGCCCGACGCCCGATACCTAAACGGCCGGGTCACGCGGCCCAGGTGGTGTACCATCTGCTCGCCGGCGGGTTTCATCGTTTGCGGCTGCACGTCTTCGGCCGCCTGGCCCTCGAACCAGTAATAAATTTCGACCAAATCGGGCAGCTTGCCGTTGTGGTCAACCAGTTCCGCCCTAAAAGGTTCGCCATAGGGAACGCGGGCGGGCGGATCGACAAACGCCAGCGCGTTCACTCGCGGCCAGGCGTCGCTTTGCGTCCACGGCATCGCCAGGCGGCGGGCCGCGCGGGCGAATGATTGCGGCGCGGCGATGCCCAACAGCGCAGTGACCAATAGCAACACGCCGGCGGTGATCAGCACCGGCATGGGGCGTTTGCGGTCGATCACTTCGCCCAGCGGTAACCCGTCGATCTGCGCGGTCGCTTCGGCGACGACCGTTCGTCGCAGTGCGGGGCTGCCGGCGGTGGCATCCTGGCCCTCTTGCGCGAGAAACTCCAACGAACTGGAGAGCCGATCTTGCAGTTGCGGGAAACGCGCTTCGATCCGCTGGGCAACTTGCACGCTCGTCGCATCGGCTGTTAACGCTGGCCAAAGGAATCGCCACAGCGTAAACCCAACCGCTCCCAACGCCGCGGTACTGAACAGCAGCCGCACACCCAGTTCTTCACTGCGCAGCAAAAAATCGGCCAGGCCCAAAACCAACCCCACCGCCAGCGCCGCCGCTGCCAACCACCCGATGCCGTACAACAAACGAACGTTCCGCGCCGAGCGGCGAACCTGTTCGACTTTTTGTTGGAGGGGGTGTTGCATCTAAGTGAACCGTCAGTGTACTGAGTTCAATTGTCAATGGATTCATCGGGATACCACTTCACGATTAGCGGCGATTTTTCCTTGCGAATGGGTCTGAATTGAATGCGCACTCGCCGTCCAATTACATCTCCCCACGGATGTCTTCTAGGCGAGACACGACACAAGACCTCCTGACCATCTTCGAGCCGCACAAAAAAGTTTACGCCAGGGCCGACTCGTGAAATCGTGCCTTCTGCGTATTCAAACCCTTCTCGATCAACCATGACTATTCGAGCACGCCGTACAATTATTCCGACGTTGTTTCGTTTGTCCCCGTTCACGGATATCTTATGCGGTTTAGCTCTCATATTTCTTTGGCCGGCACGTAACTCCTTACGAATCCATAGTTTATACCATTCCCGCCCTTTTTCGCAGTAACCACTCGGTAACAAGCAATGTCACGAACACCACCGCTAACCGCCAGTGGTTCCAGATTTGGATCGGTTCGAGGGCTTCAATCGGCACTTGCCGGCCCTCGGGTAGGTCGTCGATGATCTCTTCGGCGGAGGCGAAGGTGTAGTATTTTCCGCCGCTGCGGTCAGCCGACCGTTGTAGCTCTTTGGCGTTCATCTGCAGGCGGGCCATCTCGCCGCCGGGATCTTCGATGACGAAGTCGGTGGTCGGAGCGCCGTCTTCCATCGTGGGGGCGGCCATCCAGGCGCGGTAACGCCCGGGGCCAAGCCCGGCCAGCGTGGTTTGGAACATGCCGCGGCGGCCGGCCCGGTTGAGAGTGACCCGGCGATTGCGCCCGCCGGTCTGTTCGACCACGACGGCCACGCCATCGTCTTGGGCGGGGGCCTGGCGGTCGTCGAAGAACCGCACCTGCAAATCAACCGTATCGCCACGGCGGAACGTTTGGCGGTCGGTCGTGATCTCGGCACTGCGGGCTTTGCCGAGCAGCTTCGCCCGTGACAAATACCGAATGGTCTGCAACCAATACCGCCCGAACAACGCATCGCCCGTACGGAACCGCCAGCGCCATGTTTCATCGGTCGCGTGAAAGATGACGTTCCCCGCCCCCACGTACTGCGCGGCGATCAGCGGCAACGGGCGGCCGTCGCTGCCCGTTCGCGTGGGGTGTTCGGCCAGTACGGTCGCGCCGCTGCGCAGCTCAGGGGCTTCCAGATACCAGTAGATGCCTGGCAACTTTTGCCAACGGACGAGCGATTGCGCCGGCGAATCGTCGAGCTGCATGTTCGCCGCCGTCACGCCCAGGTTGGTCGGCTGCACTTGAACCGATTCGGTGAGCGCGTCGCGCTCGCCGGGAACGGAAGCGACATCGAGGTTGACCGGAATCAGATCGGCGATGGGCGTGCCGCGAAAAGCCAGCGGGGTATAGCGCGGCCCGGCCGCGAAGATCACACCGCCACCGCGCTCCTTGACGAACGCGGCGACGTTCTCCATCACGCTGCGGCTCAGGTAAGCCGGGTTCACGTCGCCGAAGATGATCACGTCGTAGGCGAACAGTTCGTCGCGCCGCACCGGGAAGACCGCCAGCGCGGTATCGTCCAGCGCGGCGTAGTCGCGGCTGGCGCTTTGCAGCAC
>CALBTA010000604.1 GCA_937967755.1 uncultured Planctomycetaceae bacterium
AACTCGTTGATCTTCATGAACATACTGGTGATGGTTCCCCAGTTGTTCCAGAACATGTGCGCTGCAACCGCGATGTAGCCGTCTTCGCTGAGCGGGTACCGATTCAAGAGCCCATTAACCACCGCCTCTTTCGATTGAAAGCCGCGCCGGTCGGTGGATCGCATGTAGGCGTAGGCATCCAGCAGGTCCATCCGCCAACTGCGATCGACATGACCGCCGGTCGCCGGATAACGCCGGGAGACCTCGTCGAACAGATCTTCCAGTTGTTCCTGCGTCCAGTTGCGATCGGGCGTGACGCATTCCACCGCATAGCCGCGGGCGAGGACGCGAATCCATTGCGAACGGGTCAGCGCCCGCACCATGACCGGGTACTCCGGCGCGGTGCTGGCGGCGATGCGGTCTTTCGTGGTGAAGCGCGTGACCAGGGCGGTCGCTTCGTTGGAACCGGTCGCGCCTGGGTTCAAATCAAAGTCGAATGACAGATGTTGGTAGTAGGCGGGGGCACCGTTTTGCTCGTCCCGCCCCAGCGGGCTGTAGTCGTCGCTGGAAGGTTGCAAAACCTGGCCGACGAACAGGCTTTTACCAACCTGCGAAGGCCCATAAACGGCCGCGGCGACCGGAACCTTCGCCGAACTGTAGAGGTTCGATGCCAACCGCCGGAGCCGGGTCAGTTCGAACTCGTCACTTTCTTGAATCGGCGCAAGGTCTTTGCCCTGGCGGTCTTGATTGAACTCGGCCACCCAATTGGCGAGATCGGTGGCCAGGTTTTCAGTCCGCTCGGCTTTACGAATTATTTCGCGATCGCGATCGTCAGGAAATCCCACAATTACCTTCAGTTCGTTGCTTCGTGTAGCCGGGGGCCAACGGCCCGCGACGTGTTACTTCAAATGAAATTCCATTTCAAAAAATTCACTGCGCGGGCCGTTGGCCCCCGGCTATCAATCACATCCCGTTCTCCGTCAGCGTGAATCGCAATTGATAGCGATCGACCGCGTCGGCGATCTTGCGTTCAATGAACAGTTCGTAGCGGTCGCTGGCGTTGCGCGGAATTTTGGCGGTGGTAACAGTTGTTAGCGGCGTGGGGCCTAAGTCTTGCCAATCGGTCAACGGCTCGCCCGCGGCGTCGGTGATTCGGTACTGCGCTTCTTCGCGAAGATCCAAGTCCAACGACGCGTTGAAATCGCCGGCAGTGACGTTATCGGTGCTGACGCCCAACAGGCGAACCTCTTGCACGACGCCGACACTGGTCACGCCTAGTTTGACCAACCCGCCCGCCCCGTCCAACCCGCGGTAGCCGATGCGGTGGCCGTATTGAATCGGGTGCGTGTTGAAATACTCGACCAGTTCCGCCTGCGACATGCCGGTCAAGTCGCGGCCTTCGTGGCTGATGATTGTGTAGCCCTTCCGCAAGCCCGAGGCGGAAAGCAGTTCGCTGTTGCTGACGCCATCGCCGATCAGCACGCCGTTGTCGCCGTACACAATCGCCCCCTGTGTGGCGACGCCGGTATCCAGCAGCACCGTCCGGCCGCCCACCACGCGAACCGGCGGGTGGACCAGGAATTCATCGCCTCCCAGTTCCACAATGGAAGTCGAAACCAGCGGGCTGCTAACGACGCTGACCAGGGCTTCGGCTTGAATTTCTTCGTTGGTGCCAAGCTGCGCGATCAAGGGCCACGGATCGCTAGTGGGTGTGATGCCGAAGAGGGCCAGGCTGCCGCGGTCGAGTTCGGCGTACTCCAGCGGCGGTTGCTTGACCCAGGTGATGCGGTCGGGCGCGACGTCGATTTCCGCGCCCGATTTATCCCGGGCGTACACCCGCACCGGCGAGGCGACGCCGCTGACCAGCGTGATGGTCGGCGGATCGAAATGCAGCGTGACGATGTTCGACGCGGCCACGGTGACGTTGACGGTTTCCGATTTTCCACCTTGGGTCAGCGTCACGGTCGCTTTGCCCGCGGCGCGGCCGGCAATTTCCCGCGGCCCGATGACCTCGACGATTTCGGGTTTGGAACTGACCGCTTCAATCGGATCGCTGCTGGCGGTGATCACGTCGAGATTCACGTACTCGTTGACATGCAGTTTGACATCGGTCGGCATCACCGCGAACGTGCCGGCGGCCAATTCAGAATTGCCCACGGTGAAGGTCGTCTGCGCGGAAAGATCGTGAAGCGTCGCTTCCAACGTGCCTTCGCTTTTCGACACGCCGACGAGGTAATCCCCTTCGACTTTGGCGATATCGGCCGGCGTGACGTTCAGCTTCAACAACGAGGAACCGAGCAGCGAATACTTCGTACCTTGAGCGTCCAGCCCGAAGACATCGATCCGCCCGCTTTGCCCCATGCCGAACGATTTTGGTTCGACGGCCAGTTCGATTGATTTGTAGTCGACTTGTGTCACGACCGCATTGGTCGCCGCGGTGAGCCACTCGTCCTTGTCGCTGGCCCGATACTGAACGTTGATCTTCGTCACCCCTTCGGTCGCCCCTTCCAACTTGCCGTGATGGGCGAAGACCACTTCGGGCTTCTCGACGTTCCACTGGGCCAATTCGCTGAGGTCGACCGGATCGAGGTTGTCTTTCTTGTCGTAGGTTCCGATCAGTTTCAATTGCTTCGTCGATCCGACCGCCAACTTCACCTCGCCTGCGGGTTCCAACTTGATGCTGGCCGGTTGCAGCGGCTGGCCGACGCTGGCCGTGGCGTCGCTGGACAAATCCTTAAACCGAAAGGTGACGAACGTATTGCCCGGCGCACGGGCCTTCGCCAGTGCCCCGTGCGGTTCGAAACGGACGATCCGTTTGTCGTGCGATTGCGGCACAACCTTCGCGGTCACGTCGTCGTTCCAGAAGATGTAACGTTTGTGTTCGACTTTGTATTGCACACGGCTGCCGGGCGGGCCTGACCAGTCATCGGGCGTGACGACCAGCCGCGGCTGATTCATCGCCAGCGCCAACAGGAACGCCGCTCCCCCTAATAGCAACAGCAACAACAGTGCCAGTTGGGCGACGCGCATCCACAACGGCGGTGGCGGGTTCTTTCCGCGCGTGGCGGACGAAGCACAGACCGGGCAGCGGGCCTTTTGCTTGGGCCGCCGGGCGTAGAGGGCTTCGCACTCCGGACTGCCGCAGATGATGCTGCGGGCCGGTTCCACGTCGGTTCGCTGATAACCCCACACCCAAATCAACCGCCAAGGTTCGCTTCCCTGGCGGTATTTGAAAAAGTGGCAGTGAAAATCGCTGGCGTCGTAGTCGGCGGTCAGGTCGCCAAACTTCTTCCGCATGATCCGGTGGATCAATTGCTCGTTGGCGGTTTCCGGCTTCGCCCGGCGCAGCTTTTGGTCGATCTCTTCCAACTGCGGTTGCAGCGGGCCGAGCAAATCGGCCTTGGTGCAGGGCGTGCAGTGAACGTTTTCCAACCGGCCACGGGCTTCCTCGCGAACGAAGAAGTGGACGTCTTGCCCCATCCATTCCGGCTCGGCTGCGAAATCGCCTAGCCAGCGGCGCAGGATGGAATAGTTGGCGTTGTTGCGGTCCAACATCGCCAGGCCCGGCTCGGTCGCCGTTGGCTTGAAATCCCGAGCCCCATCGGACAGATCCACCTTAAAGAGACGATTCGACATGCTTTAGCCCTGTCACATGCGGCCCCCAAAGCGAGGCCAAACCCCCATTGTAGAAGCGGCCAACCCAAGCCGCAAGTTGCGACAGGGCAAGCCCTTACGTGCCTTGGAATAGAGCGAACTGGATTGCCAAAAGTACTCGCCGGACTGGGTTGGAAGATTTGGAACAGGAGGTAACGGAGAGAACGGAGATGGGCTTAAGTTATCAATGCCAAGTTGGGCAAACAGAGGCGAGGAAGGCGACTCCGTCGGTCGGCTCTCGTTTCGCCTTCAATGCTGGTTGTCATCTTCGGCGGCGGAATTTTCTTGCTGAAGGGTGGCAGGCGAGATGCGAAGTAGACAGACTTGTCGGCCATCGATTCGTGGCAGCAGATCGCTTCGAAAACCGCCCTTGCCGAATCCACGTTATACAGCGTGCCCTTGGTACCAGGTACGCTGGAGGTGCGTGGATCAACTTCGATCGCCATTCGCAGGCTGCGGGAGGCGCTTTTGAAGGTGGCTTCGCCGATTGGAATACCTATGGAACGAAAAATTGAAATTGGTTGGCGATTGATTTTTCCTGGTGATTCACGGTAAAATCGCTATACTGAAAGAGAGTCCTCTTCTGCGTTTCGCCACTTTCAAACAGCCCATTCGGGAGGTCGGTGATGATTCACGCTGTTACTCGTCGCGCGTTCACCTTGGTTGAACTGCTGGTCGTCATCACGATCATTGGAATCCTGATGGCGCTGCTATTGCCCGCGGTGCAGATGGCCCGATCTTCGGCGCGGAACACGCAGTGCGCGAACAATCAAAAGAACCTGGGCATCGCTTTGGCCCACTATGTCTCGAAGCACAAGCGTGCTCCGTCGGCGGTGACGATGATCGGCGGAATGGGTGAGTACCTGGAAGGTCAGGCATCAATGAACCAATGCCCGGATGTCGAGAATTCCGGCGATACATCCTACGGGGCGAACCTTTGCCTCGACCGGGTGCTGGAAGAGCCGGGTAAGATTGTTCTCTCCGACGCGGCTGAAAGCGTGCTGCAATGGGAAGGGCTCGATCAGGCCGAATGGGACGCGGCGATCGCCCCTCGGCATTCGGGATTGATGAACGTGTTGTTCTATGACGGCCGCGTGGAGAAGATTCGCCCCAATGAAGTGAACCCTTACGACGTTGCCTCAGGCGAAACCTTCCGCGACGAATTCTGGCGGCCGGATCGCGGTTGCAGCCAAATCTCCGGCAACTTGGACTGCAGCGGCGGCGGGCTGTTGGTGGAGTACCGCGCCGAAACAATCGGCTTCGATGGACCGCCCGATATCATTCGTGTTGATCCTGGGCTGCACAGCACCTTTGGCGAACCTGGCGGCACCAACATTACTGACAGGCACAGTGGCATTCCATTTCATGAAACGACGGAAGGCTGAGCTGG
>CALBTA010000605.1 GCA_937967755.1 uncultured Planctomycetaceae bacterium
AGGAGTACGACCAGTTCTTCCGCCACAACGAACAGGCATTTGGACACCGACTGAAAGCCCGGCCGGCGGGCAAGATGTTGCCGTTCGATCTTCAGGCGATTTGTGTTTCAACGAGCGAACCCAGCCAGTGGGCCTGGTTGAATGAACTGGATAATCCTTGGCAGTCGTCCGCTGGTTCGCTAAGCAACCGCATTTGCATATGCTTCGGCGCGTCGTCGATGGCCCGGCTATGGCATACGATCAGCGGCGAAGGCTCCACCGCCCGCCTCTTTACCGTGCTGGCTGAATTGATCGACGAGTGCGGCGGAAAGATTACGCGGGTCAGCATTGAAGGTTTGCGAAATGAGCAATACGTCTGCCAACTTCACATCATCCACGGCGATAAGATCACGGCCATCGAAACCGGCGCTTACACCGCGCTGGCGATGGCTTGGATCACCGGCGCGCCGCTGGAAGTTGCCAGCGAAGTAATCCAGCAGTTGCAACTCGATGGCGACGCCGACGACCTGCTGCAGCAGGGATACGATTTGACCGAAGCGGAGCAGTACGCCGATGCCGTCGCGGCTTTCGGCAAGGCCATCGAACTGAATTCCAGCGATTCGCGCGCGTACTTCGCCCGGGCTCAGGTTTACTTTCAACATCAACAGGATTGGCGGCGGGCGCACGACGACCTGACCAGGCTGATCGAAATGAACGACGTCGACGATCTGCTCTACCGCTGGCGGGCGACCGTGCGGGACATCATGGGCGACACGGCCGGGGCAATTGAAGATCTCTCCGCGGCCCTGAATTTCGACCCGGACAATCGGCTGTTTCTTTATCAACGCGGTTCGCTGAAAGCGCTGCTGAACGATTGGGAAGGAGCGATCGCCGACCTGAATGCGGCCGTTCGTCTCGATCCGAACTTTGCGCGATCCTACCGTGCCAGAGGCATTGTCTACCGCGCGCTCGGGAATCAGGAATTGGCGAAGCGCGAATTTCAACGGGCAGAAGAACTCGAGCAAGACCGCGAGGAGTAGCCGGCCATGATGCGTTCCATCAACGCCGCAGCCCCAGCGGCTTCGCGTACGACGCCCTGACAACCGGCGGCGTCGGAATCTCCTCGTAGTATTCGGGAAGCCCGTCTTGCGCTGGTGCGTTCAGAATTGGCCCTTCGTGGATCGGCGGGCCGAAGAGTTGATCTTCTAACAGGCAATCGTTGCAATCGTGCGGCATCAGGAATCCGCTGTGCGCGCCGATCTCGCCCGGGTCGATCCAGTAGCCTTCGCTATCGAGTTGCATCGTGCCCAGATCGCGGTCGAGCGCTCGCCGCAGTACTTCGTAACTGACCCACACGCTGAGAAAATCGTTCTGGGCGTTGAGCAAATCGGACAGCGCTGAAACCGCGTCCCGCGCGGCGGTCACGCCGACCGCTCGGGTTGCGCCGGGGGCGACCGGTTGATCCTGAATCAGGCGATTGGTCACAACCTGGTCGATCGCTGCCAGCACCGCGCGGCGGCGGGCTTCGAAGTTGATCTCGTTCACTTCAATCGCCCGCAACGTGCCGCGCAACGACCGGGAAATTTGATCGGTGAACGTATAGTACCCACGGCGGGCTTGCTGGTATTCGATCAGCGCCTGCCGGTAGGTGTTGCGTTCGGCCAGCCGCTCAATCGGTGCGTCGAATTCCAGCCGCGCCCGCAACCGCCCGGTGCTGCCGCGCAAATCGAACGGGTTGTCGCCCACGTTCCGCATGTCGCCTTCAAACACCACGTCCAGTCGGCTCTTCAAATCGTTGGCGTTGAACTCAATCAACCGCCAGGTGTCGACCAGGTTGGCCCGCGCGTTCATCCAATCGCGGCGGTTGGCCCGGGCTATCTCCAGCGCCAGCTCCGGTTCCAAATTGATGGGCTGAAGTTCGATACACATCGCCCGCTGTTTGGCGGTGGCCAGCGAAAGTTCCAACGCATCGACAGCCATGTCGGCGACCACGTCGGTCACTTGGAAGACACCACGCCCTGGCCCGAAGCGGCCGACCCCAGGCTCGCCGAACAAGCCGCGGTAAATTTGCCGCGGAGTCATCCGGTCGCCCCGTTCGATCAGCGGTTCCAACTCCGCCTGAATTAATGTCAAAGCCGTTTCGCGCCTCTTCAAATCATCACGCAGCGAATCGCGCAGCCCGTCGATTTCGTCCAGCGCGTCGTCCATATAATCGACGTCCAACAACGCCCGCACCTGATCTTGAAGCCGTTGCTCGGCTTCGTCGTTCAGGCACGGGTCGGGCGAACCGAGGCGTTTGGTGCGGTAACGAATGCGCAGGGCGGTCAGCCGTTTTCGCCGCCGCTCAATGGCGTCGCGGCATTCGGCGCTTTCCAGCGCAGTGACCATCTCGTCCAACTGCTTTCGCGTGGCGGTAAGTTCTTTCAGCAGCGAAGAGAGCTTCGTCAGCCGCGCGGCGTGTTCATTTTTCCATGCCAGCGCTCGCTGCTCGGCGTTGGCTTCGCGGCGGAACTGAACCAGCAGTTGCCCGATTTCTCGCTGGATGTCGGTTAATCGGTTTTGCAACGTGATGATCTCGTCGTCGATCAGCAGAAACTGATCGAGCAGCGGGTCTTGAATTTTCACGCACAAGTCGGGCGGCAATCCGAGGTTGACTTTGTAGCCATCGATACTGCCCTGGCAGGCGAGCTTCGTGTTCAGCAGCCGGCTTTGAGCAGAGTACAGCGCCTGTTCGGCTTGTTCGACTTGCAGTTGGGCACGCAGTTGCTCGGCCGGCTCAGGGTGTTCGGCTTTGGCGATTGCTTGCAGGCGGGCAAGATTCGCTTGCAACCCGGCGACGTTGAATTCCAGGTTGCGAATGTTCTGTTGGTCTTGCAGCAAGCCCATGTATCCGCCCGCTTGCCCGCCGCCCGCGCCGCCACCGCCGAATCCACCTCCTCCGCCGGTCAGCCGCCCGAAACCGCCTCCGCCGACGCCCGTGAATCCTTCCAAGCCCGATCCGCCAAACACGCCGCCGCGGCGCGACGGCCCACCGCCGGCGTCTTCGCCCGTCATGATTTCGACATAGAAACCCCGGCGATAGCGTTCCATTTGGCGAACGTTGGCGAGCAGCGTTCGTTCGGAAATGGTTAGCCGTTCCAGCACGCGGGCTTTACCGCCACCGCGCAGCAACGGTTGCACCAGTGCGAAGTTGATCAGCGTATTGGCGCTGTGCATGTTCGGGCCGGAAAATTCCCAGACCAGCGAGTTGGCCAGCCCGACGACCAGCGTTCCGCCGGAGGGAAACAGCTTCTCCATCCGGATGCCTTCTCGCCCCGCCGGCAGCGTACCGATCAGAAGTTCACTCGACGAGTCGCCGCCGACCACCGTGCGGTCAGGCCCGTCGGCTGTGAACTGAATTTGCTTGCCGACGAAGAATTGTTCGTCGAAGCGGAATCGCTCGAAGCTCACATCCAGCGCCGAAAGGTAAAGCTGTTCCAACTGGTTCTGGTAGTCGAGTGAGTTGAGTCGGGCCAAGCGGTATGCCTCGTCGCTACTCAGAACGAGGCAGCCAGCTTGATCGAGGCACAAATAGGTTCTCAAGACGGGGTTCTCAACGTAGGGCGTGTCGCCGTTCTTGTGCCACTTTTTCCAGCCCTTGTGGCCATTGATATAGTGCATCAAGGCGTGCGAAGCCGGATCGTCCGGCGGCATCGGTTCGTGATCGGGGTCGAACGGATCGTACATCCGCGACTGGGGATCAACGGCGATATCGTACTGCCCCGTGTGCATCGGGCCTGCGCCCGGTGCCAACGCGTGCGTCATGCCGACTTTTTGATCGGTCAGCACGAAGGCATCTCGATCCGCCTGCAAGCGGTAATGCCCACGCCCACAGCCAACGCCCACAACGGCAACAGCCAGCAGCGGCCAGATGGCGGTTCGTGCTATCGAGATGCAGGGCATTTGGTCGGCGAACGGGGGAGATTTTGCGACGCACGCGCTCGCCCGCCAACGAGCGTCAGCGGCAGAACGAAGCGTTAAAATCCCCCCAATCGACCTATCCTGCGCG
>CALBTA010000606.1 GCA_937967755.1 uncultured Planctomycetaceae bacterium
CTTCTTCAATCAAGTAGCTGCCGCTGCGAATGCCTTGCAGGATGTTCTTGATGTGATGCGACAGCGCGGCAATCGTTTGCCCCATGGCAGCCAGGCGTTCCGACTGCACCATCGCCGAGTAGAACGACGTGTCTTCAACCGCCAACGCCGCCTGGTGGCCGATGGCGACCATCAGCCGCAAGTGTTCCTCACTGAGCCGGTTACCCGATCGGTTCTGCAGCATCTGGCCGGGCGGAGTGAACGTGTCGATGTAGATGACGCCGACTATGCCGTAGCGGCCTTGCATCGGAACGCAAATCGCTTCCCGCACGCCCAGCTTCACGATGCTGGCGGCCGTATCCCAACGGTCGTCGTCGCGCGCGTCGCTGGTGACCACGCCCTCCTGCCGCTGCATGACATAGTCCAGAATCGTCTGGCTGATGGTGATCTTCTCTTCAGCGTCAACGCCCTCTCGGGTGCGACGGGCCTTAGGGGTCAATTCTTCCGTCTGCTGATCAACCAGCATCACGCAGCCGCGATCGGCTTCGACCCATTCGAAGATCAGATCGAGAATGCGGTTAAGCAGATCGTCGATATCCAGCGTATGACTGACCGCCAGCGCCGTGCGGTACATCACCTGCAAATTGCTGCGAGCACGGGCCAGCCACTGCGCCTTACCGCCTGCCGCTGACCCGACGCTTGAGCCCCCGAAGATATCGCTGCTCTCGTCGTGGCTCATCGACGACAGGATCCGTGATTCGGCGGCGCTGCCGATGATATCAATCGCCGCGGAAAGATCGTCTTGCGGAAGTTCGGTTTGCACGGTGAATAGCAAAACCGTACGGCCCACTTGGACGCGGTCGCCGGTGACCAGCGGGGTCAACTGGGTTCGCTCATCATTGACGAACGTGCCGTTGCTGCTTTCCAGATCGATCAGTTCGAAGCCGTCGTCGGTCCGCCGCAGTTCGACGTGCCGCCGCGAGACTTCGGTATCGTGCAGGCGGATCGGGTTGGTGGCGTCGCGGCCGAGCGTTTGCGAGCGCGCGGTAACGTCGAACCGTTTGCCTTGGTCTGGTCCCTTGATGACAAACAAAGAAGCCACGACGTCGCCCCCGGGCGAAATTGCGCGCCGAACAATTGATGACAATTGTTTTAGATTAGGCGGCGTCGCGAACCGTTCCCGACTCCGCCAGCAACGCTTCTATCTTACGGATCAGCGGGCCGTATTGGTAGGGTTTGCGAATGAACTGGCCGCCGGCGCGGGTGGAATCGCGGCGGGACGTGCCGATTATGACCAGCGACGCTTGGTCAGTGTTTGCCTGGTCGGCATACTCTTCGCAGATGTTACGGTCGCCGGCTGCCGGCGCTCGGTGGAACTCGGGCGCGTCGATGTCCAGCACGATCACGTCGGGGCGCTGATCGCGGGCGATCTTCAGGCCAGCGGACCCGGCGTCGGCTTCCATGATTCGCACGCCCTGCTGCTGCAAGATAATCCGCAAGACCTCGCGCGAGTCGTCCGATTGATCAACGATCAACACGCTGCCGCCTTGACTATCTGTATGTTCATTAATTCGTTGAACCAACGTGGCACCTCCCTGTGCGTTGTATGGGGTTGATCGGCAAGGCGCTAGCCGCCGGTTCGTCGTCTTGATTGCCACACCGGCGGCTAGCGCCGTTCCGCTCAGTTGTGTTTATTGGTAGCGGAGAGTAGGGGCCGCGCCGGGCTGTGTCAAAGCGAACTGCTCGTAGCGGGGGCTTCTAGCCACCGTCTTAGAAACTTTGCTTCACATTTCACGGTGGCTGGAAGCTCCCGTTACGGACTTCGACTTGACGGCAACCATCGGCGCATAAAGAATCAATCACTGGCTAGCATGCCTATTTCCCGCCCAGCGGAACCTCTCCGCCCTGCCATCCTTACGAGGAATTGAATGAACGGTTCACGAATCACCCGCGTTATCTTTTCGCTGGCACTCCCTGCAACCTTCGCGCGGCTAGCTCTGCTGGCGTCGGCAATTTTTTGTTGGAATGATTTTTCCCAGGCGGCGGAGAACAACGCCGAAGCCAACGACGCAATCGATGCCCGGCTGCTCGATTCGGTGAAGTACCTGGCGTCGGACGAACTGGAAGGACGCGGTATCGGGACCAAGGGCATTGATGCGGCCGCGGAATATCTGGCCGGCGAATTCGAGAAGCTCGGCCTGAAGACGCAATGGTTTGACGGCCAGCCGTTTCAGACCTTCAGTGTGAATTCCACCACCGAGTTGGGTGAGAAGAAAAACAACCGCCTGACGCTGACCGGCCCGGCCGAGGGCGAAGGCAAGCCGCAAAAGTTTGAGTTGAAACTGGATGAAGAGTTTTCGCCGTTGGCAGTCGGCGGGTCGGGTAAGTTCGATGCGCCGATGGTGTTCGCCGGCTACGGAATCACGGCTGAGGACTTGGAATACGACGACTACGACGGCATCGACGCCAAGGGGAAGATCGTCGTGATGCTGCGCAAGGAACCGCAGCAAGCCAACCCGCACAGCAAGTTCAACGGCACCAAGGCGTCGGAGCACGCCACGTTCCGCCGCAAGGTGGCCAACGCGTTTGAACACGAAGCGGCCGGCGTGATCATCGTGAACGACAACTTCGACCTCGTCGCCAGAAGCAAGGCGGAACGAAAACGCCTGACCGATGCAATGCAGCGGCTGAACGACTTGCACACCCGATATGCCGAGATCGAAGACCCCAGCGACGACCAGTTCAACAAGCACGTTGAAGAAGTCGCCAAGCTATCCAAGCAGATCAACGAGTCGGCTGAGAAGATTCAGCAGAAACAGTTCGACCAGATTGTCAAGTTCCGCGAAGCAGGTGTCGGCAACCGCAAAACCATGCCGGTCTTTTTCGTCGAACGGGCGAAGATCGAACCGGTCGTGCAAGCGGCGCTGGGCAAATCGCTGGCGGAAATCGAAACGGCAATCGACGCCGATTTGAAGCCGCAGAGCGGCGCGCTCGACGGCTGGAAAGCCAACGGGCAGGCCGAAGTGATTACCCGCAAGGCGGAGATAAAGAACGTCGTCGGTGTGCTCGAAGGCGAAGGCCCGTTGGCGGAGGAAACCGTGATCGTCGGCGCTCATTACGATCATTTGGGGATGGGCGGAGCCGGGACGTTTGCCCCCTGGACGGTCGCAGTGCACAACGGGGCGGACGATAACGCATCGGGCACGGCCGCGCTGCTGGAAGTCGCCCGACAACTCGCCGCGAGCGAGAAGAAGCCCCGCCGCCGAATCGTCTTCATCGCCTTCAGCGGAGAGGAGCGCGGCCTGCTGGGCAGCGCTCACTACGTGAAGAACCCGCGGTTCCCGCTCGCATCAACGGTCGCCATGATCAACATGGATATGGTCGGCCGCCTGAAGGACAACAAGCTGATCGTGCAGGGCATCGAAACGGCCAAAGAGTTCGACGTGATGATGGACCGGTTGAACGAAGAGTACAAGTTTGAGATCACCCCGAAGGCGGGCGGGTACGGGCCAAGCGATCACGCATCGTTCTACCCGAAGAAGATTCCGGTGATGCACCTGTTTACCGGGACGCACAAAGACTACCACCGCCCCAGCGACGACTGGGACAAGGTCAACATCGAAGGGATGCGCCGCATCGCAGGTATGGTGACCGATATCACGCTGGAAATCGCCAACGCCGATACGCGGCCGGAGTACGTTGAGATCAAACGCAGGGTCATTCCCTCGCGCGGCGGCGACCGCCCTTACCTGGGAACGATTCCCGACTTCGCCAACGCGGTTGAAGGTTACGCCTTGCAGGACGTCACCAAGGGCGGCCCCGCTGACAAAGGGGGCATGAAAGGGGGCGACGTGATCGTCAAGTTCGGCGAGAGCAAAATCGGCGGCCTGGAAGACATCGACAGCGCCCTGCGAAAGTACAAAGCGGGCGACACGGTTGATGTCGTCGTGCTGCGCGATGGAAAGGAAGTCTCGCTGAAGGTGGTGCTTGATCCGCCGAAGTAGGTTCGTCCTAACTGAGGACGTTATGTCATGAATCTTAACGACTATTCCGATCGTGTCTCGGACGATGACATCCGCATTCGTGGCACGCGCGTGGGCATCGAAACGGTGCTGTATGACTACCTGCACGGAAGCCAATCGCCTGAGTCCATCGCGTCGCGTTACCCTGCGCTGACGCTTGAACAGGTCTACGCGACGATCACGTACTATCTGCATAATGAGCAGGCGGCGCGAGACTGCCTGGAGCGATGGCTGAAGACAGCAAAGAGGCGGCGTGAGCAGCAACAGAGCGACCCGCCCTCCAGTCTTGAGCGGTTGAAACAAGTAAAGTCAGCGACACCAGCATCCATTTAGGAGCGATCACGCCTGTGTCCAAGTTTCTGCCGATTTAGTGCGAACCCTCCCCATCCGCGCCGCGTATTCTGCTGTGTGAGGCTGAGGGTCTGTTGATTGCCGCGGCATGATGCCACTGCTATCACCGCCCGCCGCTTCGCATGGTATTTTTGCAACCCGGGTGGATTAGGAACCGCGCCGATTTGCGAATGCGGCAGCGGTTTGCCGCGAGTACGTTTCTCTATTTTCTGACCTTTACGTGGCTAGGGAGTGTCGGCAAAATACCGCCGCAATTTAAACGGCATAACCGTCAGATTTTGCCAAGTTTCGCCAAGTGGCTGACCGATACAGTTTGCCAAGCGGCGTATTTTGGTTCCTGACGCCTCCCGGGTCATGGACGACCACTTGAACACAGCAAGGAGTGCTGGACGTGAAAACTATTCTTAGCTTTGCCACCGTGGTGGCGTGTCTCGCGAGTTTCTCTCTGTCGGCCCAAGCCCAGCAAAACGGCGCTGTGGCTGTGATCGACGTCAGCAAGATCTTCAAAGAGCATCAACGATTTCGTGCTTCGCTGGAAGACATGAAGAAAGACGTTGAAGCCGCCGAAGCCAGCCTGCGTAAAGACGGTGACGAGATCAAGAAGTTGGTCGAGCAGGCCAAGCAGCAATACACTCCGGGTTCGCCGCAGTACAAGCAACAAGAAGAGCTGATCGCGACCAAGAACGCTCAATTGCAGTTGAAGATGAACCTGCAAAAGAAGGGCTTCATGGAGCAGGAAGCCAAGATCTATTACAACGTCTACAAAGAGATCGAAGCGGAAGTCGAGCGGTTCGCAATCCGTCACCGGATTACGCTCGTCCTGCGGTACAACGACATCGACATGACTCCCGACAACCGCCAGCAGGTGCTCGCCGGAGTCAACCGCGCCGTCGTGTATCAAAACAACATTGATATCACGAAAGACATTCTCGATCAGATGAACCGTCAAACGCGGCCGGCTCCTCCAAACGGCGTTTCCAATCGCCCGCGTCCTCAAGGTTTCCTGCCGCCTCAGTAGGTAATTGGAACTTGAGCTAGAACAACCCGCCCCGTTCTTGACCAGTTTCGACAACGGGGCCTTCGGCTGCGAAGTTCGTGGCCGTCGTAACTGAAAAATGAATTCCTTCCAGTAGCAACACAAACCGTGAGCCAGCCGCTCCGTCAACAACGAACTATCGGCAGTGCCGCTCGCGTCCAAGGCTTCGGCTATTGGACGGGCAAGGACGTAACCGTCGAGTTTCGCCCCGCCGCCCCGGATACCGGCGTCGTGTTCGTTCGTCACGATCTCTCCCCGGCCGTCCGCATTCCGGCCGACGTGGCCCACCGCGTGGAAGTCCCCCGCCGCACCGTTCTTTCGCACGGCGGCGGCAGCGTCGAAATGGTCGAACACATCCTGGCGGCGCTCGCCGGGTTGCGGATTGATAACTGCGAAGTCTGGGTCGACAGCGCCGAAATGCCTGGCCTCGATGGATCGTCACAGGCGTTCGTCGAAGAGATTCAAAAGGCCGGGGCCATTGAACAGGCCGCGCTGCGCCCGCAGCTAGTCGTGGAAGACACAACGAGAGTCGGCGACGAGCAATCCTGGGTCGAAGCCCGGCCCAGCCGTTTGGACGGATTCTCGCTGAAGGTTCGCATCGACTACGGCCGCGGGCCTATCGGCCGGCAAAGCGTCCATTTCAACGTGACGCCCGGTTCGTTCACCCGAGAGTTGGCCCCCGCCCGCACGTTCTTGACCAAAGGCGAAGCCGATTGGCTGCGCGATCAAGGTTTGGGCACGCGGGCGACGACTAGCGACTTGCTGGTGTTCGACGACAACGGGCCAATGGACAACACACTGCGGTACGACGATGAGTGCGCCCGACACAAAGCCCTCGATTTGATTGGCGACTTGGCCCTGTCGGGTTGCGACCTGGTCGGTCACTTCGTGGCGTATTGCAGCGGGCATAAGCTGAACGCCGACCTGGTTCGCGTGCTGCTCACCGAAGGGCGGGTGTACCGCGACGAGATGCGGCGAAGTGCGTAGTTATGAGGATTAGCCCTCACCTTGCCTCTCCCAGCGGGAGAGGGATTAGTTGAAAGGATCAGCCAGTGGCCGATATCCACCCCCTCGCAGCCGTCGACCCGCAAGCGACCCTTGCCGAGGATGTCCATATCGGCCCCTTCTGTGTGATTGGCCCGCAGGTGGAAATCGGCGCGGGCACAGTGATTGAAAACAACGTCACGCTGACGGGCCGGGTCGCAATCGGCCAGCGAAATCATATCCACCCCATGGCGGTGATCGGCGGCGCCCCGCAAGATCTCAATTGCCCCGGTGAGGATACCGCGGTGGTGATCGGCGACGAGAACGTGTTTCGCGAAGGGGTGACGATCAGCCGCGGCAGCGAAAAGGAAGAAGGCATCACCCACGTCGGCAGCCAATGTTATTTCATGGCGAACACGCACATTGCCCACGATTGCCGCGTCGGCGACCGCGTGGTGATGGCCAACGGCAGCGTGCTCGCGGGGCATGTACACGTTCATGACGACGCGACGCTGTCGGGCAACGTCGGGGTGCATCACTTCACCACGATCGGGTCGTTCAGCTTCGTCGGCGGGTTGGCGAAGGTAACGACCGATATTCCGCCATTCATGTTGTGCGAGGGGCACCCGGCCCGGCCGCGCTGCATCAACATCGTAGCGCTGAAGCGGAACGGCTTCTCGCCGCAAGCGATCAAAGGCTTGCAAGAGGCGTTTCGGTTGATCTTTCGCGGCAAAGCCCGGTTGGACGATGCCCGTGAAATTCTGCGGGCGGGCGGTCACCTGGTGCCGCGCGTCAATCAACTGTTGGCCTACCTGGAAATTCAACAAGAAGGCCGCAACGGGCGCGGCCGCGAGCGATTACGAAAGATTGCAGCATGAACAACGTTCGCCTGGCCGTCATTGGTGCCGGCCACCTTGGAAAGATTCACACGCGGCTGGCACAACAGCTCGAAGGCGTTGAGTTCGTTGGCGTGGTCGAACCGCATGACGAGTCGCGGTGCGAAATCGCGGAGGAGCACGACATTCTCGCTTGTGCCCACCA
>CALBTA010000607.1 GCA_937967755.1 uncultured Planctomycetaceae bacterium
GTGGGTGACGATCGCAGGAATTCGCACGCTGCGGGCGCTGAAGGGGAAAGATTGTTACCTCGTCCGTCCGATGGCCACACGAACGACCGGTCTGCCCGATGCCCGCAACGTGCAAGTCAGCCGCCAACGGGCAGAGCAGGCTTCCAGTGATCTTTGCGATAGCGATTCGTACTGCGAGTCGACGATGAAGCTGCTTGGCGACTTGCGAAAAGCGACGATCGCCTACACGCGGAAGAGCATGGCCGATTCGAGCATTCCCACGCAGAACGCCATCGACGAAGCCCGTGCCATTTTGGATGCAGCCCAAGCCCGTGTCGTCGAAGTGGAAGACGACATCGATGCCCAGGTCCGCGACAAAAAACTGATGCAGCTCACCCGCCTGATGTTCAGCCGCATTCCGCGCCGCAAAAAAGTCGGCGCACCCGCGGCGACCTGGGTGTTGTCGAGCGCCAACATCGAAGATTGGCACGACGATTTAGATGCGTTTGAAAGTGCGCTGCAAGCGATCGACGACCCGCACCGCTCTCCGGCAGAGATCATGGCCGGCATGGAATTGGAAATGTGCTGGATCGATCCGGCGTCGAAGGTTGGGGAATTCCTGCACGCATGGTGCCCGGGGGCGACGGTCAACCGGCATCGCAAGATCGGCCAAATGTCGATCCGCAACGTTTGGACGGTCGCCCAATCGACATCGACCAGCATGATCCCCAAAGCGCAGCAAAAAATTCTGAAGCGAAAAATCAAACGCGACGACACGCCCAACCACCAGCCTCGCAGCAGGGTTGACCTGCCGAGCAAGCAGCGGAAGCAATACAAAGATTCGCACACGGCGCTGCTGTTCCACGGCACGCGGGGGGTGAATGTGAGCGCCATTTTGCGTGACGCGCTGCGGATGCCCGCGACGCTCGCCGCGGTGGTGTTGACTGGGGCGAAGTTCGGGCCGGGTATTTATTTTTCCGACGACTGGAAGAAAGCGGCCGACTACTCCAACGCCAAGGGTTCTGCCGAAGCTGGCCGCAAAGGGGCGGTCCGCGGCCGTGGGGCGTTCCTGTTCATCGCCGACGTCGTGCTGGGCACACCCTACGTTGCCGAATCGATCCAAGGTTTCGCCAAACCACCCCGCGGCCACCACAGCGTCTTCGGCAAAGCCGGCCACTCAGGCGTCGACGACAACGAACTGGTCGTCTACACCCCCGACCAATGCAACGTGCGGTATTTAGTAGAGTTTGATGCGACGTAGAACGAGAGTCGTTGTTCGCTCCGCGAACAACAATTCTTTTCGCGGAGCGAAAAGCGACAATGAGGGACTCGCCGTGAGACAAATTGCCATTCCGTTGCTACTTGCCGTGGCGGCGTTCGCCGCCGCCTCTGGTAATCTCCACGCACAAGAGGTCGATCAAACGATCAAGATCGTCAGCGACGATTGGAATAGCCTGGAAGTCGTGAAGATCATCGTCGGGCTGCTGATCCCCGCGGCGATGTTGTTCATCGGCGTTTGGCTAGACCGGCGGATTAAGGAGTTCGAACATCGCCAGTGGTCAAACCAAAAGGTGATCGAGAAACGCCTGGAGGTGTACGAAAAGATCACGCCGCAGCTCAACGAGATGATGTGTTACTTCGTCCGCGTCGGCATGTGGAAAGAGCGCGACCCGACCGACATCATCGACATGAAACGCGACCTCGACAAAGTCGCCCACATTTACGCCCCGCTGTTCTCGCCGAAGTTTTTAGAAAGCTACAACTCCTACATCAGCAAATGCTTTGCCATGTTCCGCGGGGCCGGCAAGGATGCCCAATTGCGAACCGAAGCCGAGCATTACCGCGAAGCCTACGTCGGCGAAGAAGGCGAGCACGATGTCTGGAAGCCCGAGTGGGACGACTGCTTCACCGGCGCAGAAGAAGCCAGCGACCGAAGCGAGGTCCGCGCGGCCTACCAAGACCTGGTCGGCGTCATCGCCAGGGAACTGGGCGTCGGCCTGGAAATTCCCGATGGGGCCAAAGCGGATAGCTAATCGGCCGAGGCTTCGTTCAACTCCGCCGCCAGTTTGTCAGCCAATTCTCGGTCGGTCATGGCGATGAACGCTAGGTAGCCTTCAATCGTCGAGCGGGTTTCGCCTTCGTGCAAATCTTTCCCTTGTGAAAGGTTGTGAATGGCGGCGCGAATTCTGCGGCGTGTCCTACGCGGCACGCGCGGCGAGCCTTCGCCGTTGACGATCAAACCAGTCACCGATTGCCGCCCGCCGGTGCGTGCAACGCGGGTCTTGTCAGGGTGCACTTGGAAGCCTTCGTCGGCGACGATCCGTTTGACCAACCCGATCAACTGCCCCAGGTGCGGCGCTCCCTTGGTCTTCGCCGGCAGGCTGAAGGTCATGTCGTCGGCGTAACGCGTGTAACGCCAGCCGAGTTTCTTCGCGATGCCGCTCAGCCGGCGGTCCATCTTCAGGCAAATCACGTTCGTCAGCCCGGGGCTGGTCGGTGCCCCTTGCGGCAAGCATCGCGGGCCAAGCGACACATACATCGTCCGGCCGTTGTCGCTGACCACTTCGCGCGGGGCTTCCGTGCAAAGCAGCGCCAGCAGCGTGGCGATCTGTTCGCGGTACCCGGCTTTGCGGAAGATGCCTTTCACGCGCGGGTAAGTTACGGTCGGAAAGAAGTCCTTCAGGTCCATGTTCAACAGAATGCGGCTTTCGGTATGCA
>CALBTA010000608.1 GCA_937967755.1 uncultured Planctomycetaceae bacterium
GGAAATCGTGAAACCGCAACGGAATCTTCGAGTAGTCGGTTCCGCCGATGCCGACGTAGACACCCGTTCGGCTCCCCGCCATCTTATCGGCGGCCAGGCCAGCGTGCTCGAGACTTTCCCACGCGACTTCCAGCAGCAGCCGCTGCTGAGGGTCCATCCGTGACGCTTCGCGCGGCGTGATGCCGAAGAAGGTCGGGTCGAACTGATCGACGTCGTCGACGAACCCACCCCAGCGGACGTTCGTCTTGCCGGGCGTGTCACCGTCGGGATCGAAAATCGCTTCGGCATTCCAACGCGAAAGTGGCACTTCGCCAGTGGCATCGATCCCTTCGCGAATCAAACGCCAGAACCCATCCAAGTTCTTCGCACCCGGAAAACGGCACGCCATGCCGACGATGGCGATCGGCTCGGCCGTCTTGGGCGATTCTTGCAGTTTCAGCTGGAAGAGGTTGCGTTGGGCGGGCGTCAACCGGTTCAGGCGGGTGGCTAGATCGATCATTGTGTTTGGGTCGATGTCGCCCCTGCCGGGGCTATGGATGTTGGGTTGATTCGCTTCTCCTGGGGCTTACGCCCCAGGCTAATCGATGTCGCCGCTACCGCGGCTCTTCACGCAGCTTTGCTGCGTGTGACTAGGCCCGGCAGGGCCGAAATTGCGAATCGTTATTTGTTTCGGTTCGCCTTTTCCACTTGATCCTCGCTCATCGCTTCGACTTGCGCGAGGATGCGTTCGAATTCGGCGACGGTGTGGTGGCCGGCGGCGTTGCGGGTCGTGGCGTCGCTTGCTCCTTCGCCGGCTGATTGTTGGGCAAGGTGGCGTGACAGCCGCGCCGCGGTCGGGTAGTTCCACGCCAACACAGGCGTCAGTTCCAACCCCAACCACTCTTCCAAGTCGTGGCTCAGTTCCACGGCGGTCAGCGAATCCAGCCCGTATTCGGCGAAGGGACGGTCACGGTTGATCTCCTCGCGCGGCACGCCGGCTCGGTCGACCAGCCAGTCGAGCAGCCAAATCTCAATCCGCTCGGCCAGCCGTTCGGTGCTGCCGAACGAGTGCAGCGGCGTTGGGCCTTTCTTGTCGCTCTTGACCGTGAGCTTCGCCTTGTCTTTGATTTGCGTCGGGTTGATCCACTCATGCAGAATCTTGAGTTGCCCTTCTTCATAACGCTGGCGGCAAAGCGAGCGTTGCACTTTGCCGCTGGTCGTGAGCGGAAGTCCACCTGGACGTAACAGCACGATGGCCGCCGGGTCAATCTCTTGATCCTCGACCAGCATCTGCCGGACCTTGCGGGCGACGGCCGAAAGGTCGCTGTTGCGGTGGCTGCGCAGCACTTCATGCACCACGACGACCGCCTCGCCGGCATCGGTGTTCACCGCGAAAGCCGCGCCCGCGTTGGACTGCAACGCTTCGTGCGACTGGCTAACGGCCCATTCGATGTCTTGCGGGTAATGGTTGCGGCCGCGGACAATGATCATGTCCTTCAGCCGGCCGGTGACAAAGAGTTGATCGTCATCGCGGAAACCCAAATCGCCCGTGCGAAGGTACGGTCCTTCGCCGTTGGCCAGGAAGGCACTGAAGGTTCGCTGCGTGTCCTCGGGGCGGTCCCAATAACCGAGTGCGTTGCTTGGGCCGCGGACCCAAATTTCGCCAATTTTGCGGGCGTCGCACGGATCGTGTGAGGCGATGTCGACGATTTCGATCTGCTGCCCGTAAGCCGGCCCGCCGCAGCCGACTAGTTTTTGGGCCGAGCCATTGGCACTCTTGTGAGCCAGTTCGACTTGATTCGATGATAGGGCTTCGCGCATCACGCCACGGTAGACCGGTTCAGAAGGCCCGTCCCCACCGGCGACCAGCAGTGTCGATTCGGCCAAACCGTAGCATGGATAAAAGGCCTCTTTTGAAAAACCGCTGACCCGAAACGCTTTGGCGAAACGCTCTAGGGTTTCCGCCCGAATCGGCTCGGCTCCGCAGAAGGCCGTTTGCCAACTGCTCAGGTCCAGGCTTTCGCGTTGTTCTTCGGTGATCTTGTCAACACACAGATCGAAGGCAAAGTTCGGTGCCCCGCTGATGGTCGCCTGTTCCCGATGAATGGCGGAAAGCCACCTCAGCGGTCGCTGCAGGAACAACCGGGGCGACATCAAATAACTGTGCCCGCCAACATACAGCGGCGTTAGAATTCCGCCGATCAGGCCCATATCATGGTAGGCCGGCAGCCAGAAAACCGAGCGGCTGTCCGCTCCGCCGAATTCGTCTGTCTCGATGTGAAAGCCGCGGCGAATCGATTCCAAGTTTTGCAGTAGGTTTCCGTGAGAAACCATCACGCCTTTGGGGTCGCTGGTCGAGCCTGACGTGTATTGCAGGAAGGCGACGTCGCCACGATCGATGTCGGGCTGTTGCCAGGCATCGGCGCTATCGGGTCTGATCTCATCCAGTGCGATCGGAGCAGCGCCGGCCCAAGCGCTGTCATCGGAATTTCGTTGCAGTTGTTCCAGGGTGCTTCCAACGGTGAGCAACGTCGAAGCCTTCGCGTCCTCGGCGATGCTCGTCAGCCGCGGCATCCGCCCATTCTGCTTTGGATAGCAGGTAGGCACGGGTAAAATTCCCGCATACAAGCAGCCGAAGAATGCTTCGATGAATTCCAGCCCCGGTGCAAACAGCAGCAACGCCCGATCGCCCGCTTCGGCCTGGTCTTGCAAACGACCCGCGATGCGGCGGGCGCTCTCATCCAACTGGCTATAGGAGAGAACGCGCTCGTGCTCGTCGTCACCCAGGAACGTGAACGCCGATACATCTGGCCGATTCATCGCCCAATTCTGCAACACGCCCATCAAGCTGGTGGCAGACACCGGATTGGGATGGCGGTAGGATGTTTCCTGTTGAAGTTCGCTCATGGAAGCGAGTGGCTCCTAATCGAACCGCTATTTTTGGGTGGGGGTGGGAGTCGGAAAAGCGTTTAAGTATAATAGGTAATCTGGCAGAATTTTAGCCTTCACATGCGAAATTAGCGGTTAAATAAACTGCGTAATTTTAAGATGGCCACCACCATGACGGAAGTAGCAAAAGAAACCTGGTTCAGAACCTGGCCTGCGAAGAGTGGTCAGCCAAATGCACGGTTGATTGTCTTTCCGCACGCGGGGGTGGGGGCGTCGCTGTGCAACGGGTGGTCGGAAAGTTTGCCCGAGGGGGTCGAGCTAATGGCGGTTCAACTGCCAGGGCGGGAAAATCGGGTGCAGGAACCGCCGCTTGAAAATTTCGAGCCTCTCATCGAGGCTTTGTATCACATTCTGCCGAATTTCTTGGATTTGCCTATGGGGCTATTTGGGTATTCTTTCGGCGGTACGCTCTCTTTCGAACTGGCCCGCGGAATGGTTGCCTACGGAAAACCACCTTGCCACCTGTTCGTGGGGGCGGTGATGGCTCCGCACGTGGACCGAAACCTGCCTGTAATCAGCCAATTGCCCGACGAAGAGTTCATTGGACAGCTCCAAGCCCACTTCGGCGGCATTCCGCCGCAGATCGCGGGCGAAGCGGAACTCCTGAAGTTGATGCTTCCTGCCATGCGGGCAGACATGCATGCGATTGAATCGTACGACTATGTAGCGGGCGATCCGCTGCCTTGCCCGATCACCGCGTTAGGAGGCAGCGACGACCCCGTCGGTGACATGGCGGGGCTGAACGCCTGGGCGGAACAAACCTCCGACCAGTTCCGGCACCGCATCTTCGCCGGCGATCACTTTTTCATCCGCCAGCGTCACGCGCAAGTGATGCGTTACATCGGTGAACAATTGGAACAACACGTTGCCGCGTTGGCGTAAACAGAGAACGCCTTCCATGGCCGAGTACGAAGTCCAACTCTGGCGCGCGGAAGTATCGGCGCACGAGACCGGGCTGGGGCGACTCGAAGCCCTCTTGCCGCCGGAAGAGGTTGAAGCCGCCTCTCGCTTTCAATTCCCCGCTGGCCGTGCGCGGTTCATCATCGGCCGGTCGATGCTGCGATCTACCTTGTCGCGAACACATGGAATCGATCCGAACTTGATCGAGGTCGAGATCGCCGCCGGCGGCAAGCCTCACCTAGCCGGCGAAGCGGCCAGCGGTGGTTGGCAGTTCAACCTTAGCCATAGTGGCGACATAGTGCTCTTGGCGCTCGGCCAAAAAGTACAACTCGGCACCGATGTCGA
>CALBTA010000609.1 GCA_937967755.1 uncultured Planctomycetaceae bacterium
GTTTGATCTGTTGACCATGAGCGACGCCATTAACAAGCAAGAAGGTACGATCGGCAAGCTGGTCTACGACCCGGAGCTTTACCAGCGATTGAACCGGGCGGCCGGCAACGTCGAACAGGTTTCGGCACGGCTCCGCCCGATCGTGGAAGACGTTCGCGTCTTCTCCGACAAGATCGCCCGCGACCCGGGGCAGCTTGGTGTGAAAGGGGCGCTGCAAAACCAGCAGAGCGGGTCAAAGTTCGTGCCGTTCAATTTCTTTTACCGGCAGCCGACACCGCAGCCGGGCCACGGCTACCACTGGTCGCCAACGCCGGGCGGGCATCCTCATCCGCAACCGAATTACCAGCCGGCGGTTGAATACGAATCGATCCCCACGCCGCCGCAAGCCTACCCCGTTTCGCCGAGCGCTTACCGGCAACCGCTCGTTCCAACGCGACGCCACGTCGCCCCGACCACCCCGCAACAGTTTTGGCGATCGCATTAACGTAGCAACAAGCTGCCAGCTTGTTAGCTAGTGCGGGCCCAACACGCCGGCCCGATGTGAATCGCGAACCGCGCTTCGTTTCTCAAGACACTTCTAGCGGCACAGTTCAGCCGGCAAGCTGGCAGCTTGCGGCTACGCAACTTACCAAACGCCTTCTTCGCCGATGAACCCGGCCAGCATCGTTAACAACCCGACGAACGCTAAAACTGCTGGCCAAATGTAGATCGTGCCCGCGCCCAGCAACCCCGCCAACGTGATACCGCCAAAGATCAACAGCATCGCCCCGCCGCTACCGACTTTCCACCACTGCACGCCCCAACGAAATCCCATTTGGCCGATCCCCGTTGACATGAATTGTTTGCGAAGAAAAGTCCGTTCGACGGTGAACGCATCACTTTCATACAATGCGCGTTCTCACTTCGCAACCGGCTGAGTTACCTGCGACTTGCTTCAGCCGGCAAGCTGGCAGCTTGCGGCTACGTTACCGCCAGCGCCCGCGGCGGCCGGAATCGCCGGTGGGTGGAAGGTGTCCGTTGATGGTTGGTGGCGGACCGGGGATCAGCGGCGGGCCGATGACCACGTTGCCTCTGCCGGTATCGGGCAGTGGGGCGACGAAGCCTTGCTGCGCGTTCTGGCGAAGCTGTTCGGCGTTGCGCCAGAGTTGTTCCGATGAAACCATCTGCTGCGGAACCAGCGTGAAGTCGAGCACTCGTTCGTCCCGAATTTCTCGCGGCGTCAGATTCTCGCTGACGAAATCGAGCGGCGGAACCTGATACCACGGGGCTTCGAATGTGTGCTTGACGGTCGTAGTTTCGTACCCGTCGCGCACCAATGTGATGGTCCGCGTTCCGTAGTATGTGAAGCCCGTCGAAACCGGCGTTTGCCCAATCTGTTGATCATCAACATAGACCATCGCTCCCGGCGGGTTGCTGCGAATAGTCATTCGCCGGCGCACGCAACCGGTGCTCACGAAACAGATCGTCAGCAGAATCGCCAGTGTCCAAATTCGATTGCCAGTCAAAACCATCTCTACGTTTGCTCGTCCATCACATCGTCCATCACAATGTGTAGCGGGTCGGGCTTGCCCACCGCGAATTGCATACAACTTTTTCCGGTCGCGGAGTATAGGTAGCCCGCTGGGAATAATCCATGCCAAAGACCTACTAACGCGGCAACCGCCCAGTTAGAATGGGAATGTCCCCATCTACGCATGCTTCAACGATTCGGTTCTGGATGTCGCAGCAATCGGTCAATTGGAATCAATGCTTGCAGCACGCTGCTGTCACCGATGTCGGTATGCGCCGCTCAAACAACCAAGACGCTTTCGCGGTCGTCCTGGCGAGCGATCTGGAGCAATGGTACACACGTGGCCATCTGTTTATTGTCGCCGACGGCATGGGTGCCCACGCCGCGGGGGAATTGGCCAGCAAGCTGGCGGTCGACGGCATTCCGCACCTGTACCACAAGCACTACGAAAGTTCTCCGCCCGAGGCGTTGCAAAAGGCGATTCAAAATACCAATACCGAAGTTCACAACCGCGGCGAAGCCAACCCCGACTTCCAGCACATGGGCACGACCACCAGCGCGCTGGTCCTGCTTCCGCAAGGGGCGCTCGTCGCGCACATCGGCGACAGCCGCGTCTACCGCCTGCGGGGCGACAAACTGCGGCAGCTCACGTTCGATCATTCGCTGGTCTGGGAAATGAAGGCCAGCGGCAAGCTGCCTGACGGGATGGACGTCGGCGAAGTCGTGCCCAAGAATGTCATCACCCGTTCGCTGGGCCCCAACGCCCGCGTGAAGATCGACTTCGAAGGCCCATTTCCGGTCGCCGTCGGCGATACGTTTTTGATTTGTAGCGACGGGCTGACCGGCCGCGTTGAGGACGAGGAACTGGCCGCCTACATGGCTCACATGTCGCCGAAAGAGGCGGCCGATGCGCTGGTCAAGCTGGCCAACGTTCGCGGCGGCCCTGACAACATCACCATCATCATCGTCAAGGTGATCGACCCGCAAATCACCACCGCCGCCGTGCAAGCTGAACCGCTGGTGCTGGGGGCCGATACCCGCGACTTGCGTGACGTCCACCCGGCCACCTGGGTCGCAACCGGCGTTTGCCTGCTGGCGGCGGCGGTAATGTTCATGCTGGACATTCCGATCGCCGGGCTGATCGCCGGTTGCATCGGTATTGTCGCGGCGCTGGTCGGCATCTTGCAAAAATTCGGTTCGCTGAAGTTCGGCGGGAACAAGGAAGTCGCGCTCACCTCCGGGCGTAGGCTGGGCGGCGGGCCGTACACCGAAACCGATGTTCCCACTGGCGATTCGCTGGCCGAGATGCTGCAAACGGCCGCCCGCCGGTCGACCAACAACTCGCAGCGCCGCAAGCACGAGATCGACATCGACCGCGTCTCGGCCGACACGCAAGACGCCATCGCCCAAGCCAAAGCGGGCCAGGCCGACGGCGCGCTGCGAACGTTTTCCACGACGATGGCTGCCGTACTGGAGTCGATTCGCCAGCAACAGCAGGCCGCGTCTTCGGATTCCAATGTGTTGTAGCGGCGGCTCGGGCATCCCGTTGATGTTTTGCCTGGCAATGTGTTGAATTGACAGATGCATCCAAACTCCCGCATCACCAGTCCCGACGACCCATCGCTCGACGCCCTGTGCGATAAGCTACGCGATATGGCCATGTCGCTGGGCGATGCCGACGCCTGGGTCGGCGATCAACTTCGCGCGTGCGGAGAGGCGGGGGTCTTCGAGTGGTTTCTGCCGGAAGAACTTGGGGGGCAAGGCTGGTCGGACGCGGATGTCATTCGCGGCTACCTGAAACTCAGTGCCGCTTGCCTGACGACCACGTTCGTCATCACGCAGCGCACCGGTGCCTGCCAGCGCATCGCCTTCAGCGACAACGGGCCGCTTAAGGACGAACTGCTTCCCGACTTGCTCAACGGCGATTCGTTCGCCACCGTCGGCATCTCGCACCTGACGACCAGCCGCCGGCATCTGGCCAAGCCGGTACTGCAAGCAGCAGGGCAGGGGGGTGGCTTCGTTCTGAACGGGTTCAGCCCTTGGGTGACCGGCTCGCCCTTTGCGCAGCACGTTGTCACCGGGGCGACGCTCGATGATGGACGGCAAATTCTGGTTGCGTTGCCGATGGACGCGCCCGGCGTGCGCGTGCCGCCGACGCCGCAACTGGTAGGGCTGTCTGCCAGCCGAACTGGCAAAGTCGAATTGAACAATGTGCTGGTCGATAATCAGTTTCTCCTCGCTGGTCCGGTCGAAAACGTGATGCAAAGTGGTGTCGGCGCGGGAACGGGCGGGTTGCAAACTTCGACGCTCGCCATCGGCCTGGCCGCGGGGGCGATTGAGTTCATCTTCCGCGAAGGCGAACAGCGCAGCGATCTGATCGAGCCGGCCGATCACTTGCAACGCGACCTCGACGCTTGCCGCCACGATCTGCTGCAAGCCGCCGCCGGTTCGCCCAGTTGCAGTAATGAATCGCTCCGCGTGCGGGCCAACAGCCTGGCGCTGCGCAGCACCCAAGCCGCGTTGGCCGCCGCCAAAGGGGCCGGCTATCTCACCACCCACCCCGCCGGCCGCTGGTGCCGCGAAGCCCTGTTCTTCCTCGTCTGGAGCTGCCCCCAACCCGTGATGAACGCCAACTTGTGTGAGTTGGCGGGAATAGGTGAGTAGTCTGGCCATTCAAACAAGAGGTCCACGCTTCGCGAATCGCTGGATTGGTGGCAGAGAAGGAAAGCAGAGGTCGCTGACGCGAAATGCAGCACAACCTCCCTCCACGTGATTGAGTGCGGCCGCTGCACGTGGTGTTATGCTGGCCTTATCAATCAGCCGCTTCGGGTGCCCTGAGGGCTTTGCTATAGACGCCAGAGGGATCGAAGCAGCAGACGCGGCGTTTCCCTTCGGCGAGCATCTCGCAGGCGTCGCTAATGCGCTTGACGCGCGTCTTCGGTTGCTTGGCGGATTCTATCCAGTGAATCCAATCGACACGGGCAACCGTGGTCGTGGCTTGCCACGTGGCCAGCGCGGCGGCGGAGCCTTGGAGCGCCTTCTGCAAATCGCTGGGCACGTCGGGGTCAGGTTCCTTTTCGAGCGACGAGATCTCAAACTGCGCCGCCTGCCCGGGCGTGACGCCGGACGCCTTGAGTAAATCGCAATCGATCCGCAGCCAGTGGCTTCTTTGGCCGTCGGGTTCCAGTTGCACCTGAAAACATTGCCCGTTGATTGTTCCCTCAACAGTCGTCCGGCCACGACGCGGCAGTTTCGCGCTTACGGACCTCGGCAGAATTATGAAGGCCCACACATCATCGCCGCCCGTCCGCCGGGGAATTTGCAGTGTTGCTTTGAACTTGGACCTGGTATCGCTGCGTTTCATGTTGGAATGACAAACGGCGGCGTCTCCGCCATGGCCCCGGCTGGTTTACTTGGAAGCTTCTTCAGGCTTGGGTTTTGCATCTGCTTTAGGCAATGATACCAGATACCGCTCGGTTGGCGATCCGATTTTCAGAACGGGCACGCTGAAATGCTCTTGGGCTTAGCCGCCGTGAAGAATGATCGGGCGTTTGCCATATGGAAAACGGTGGGTGACAACGTCGATCGTTCCGGAAAAAAACAGGTAGAGTTTGGCGTCCTTTTCAACTCCCTGCCGTTCTTCAAGTTCAAGTGGAAAATCCAAAGGTAGTTTCACCGCGAATCGGCCATTGGCGTCTGTCATGCCGACTAGCCTCGGCTGCTTGTTGCCCCAGGCGGCGAAAATTGGGATGCCCCCATAAGGCCGCAGCATTCCGATATTGAAATGCCCAACCCCGCCGGTGACGATTGTTTCGGTCGGCCGGTGACGCACTTTCGGTTGCAGTTCCGCACCGATCACGTGCCACTGTTTGAATGCGTCCAGCCCGGAACTTTTTTGGCGGTCGGCGCTGCGCCGCTCGTCTGGCACGAATACGATCGCCTCACCCTCTTTTTGAAACTTGCCGTGCCCCGGCATGCTCAACAAAGGTTCGGCTGCCAGCAGTAACGGTGAAGCGAAGGAAAGCAGGAATATGGCGGCGACGATAGTTTTCATGCGTGTGATTATCGCACACAAATGCCGGCGCGAAAGTAACGGGGTTGTAAATTCAGGACTTTCGCTGGTGAAAAAGAAATCTGGAAGATTCCGGTCAGAAAAGTGTACCAATCGCTTGACAAGCATATGGATATTTGTATACTATACGGATGTCTGGTACGACGGCCTTCCAAGGCCGTCGAAAACGAAGCGATTTGGGCTTCGGCGTGAACGGACCGGGAGGTCCGTGCTACGCCGCCGGGTGCCTTTTGGAAATACGCGGAGAATGCACCACGGACCCCCGAAGTGTGCGATTTTGGAGCATTTGGAGCGTGAAGTTGGTGAAGGGCGGCGTTGCAAATTGTTGTGGGGAAAGGAGTTATGAAAACGCATGCCCAGATGGCGACCTCACAAATGCACCACCGGGTGCGAAAACCTGGTACAGGCGCGGCTCACGTAGTCACAAGCTGCCAGCTTGTTGACTGATGCGGATTGATTTCGAGCATAGTAGTGAAGCAAGCTGCGAGACTGACGATTGAATTGAAGCGTTTTAGCGGGCAAACTGGCAGCTTGCCGCTACGGGGTTTTTCAGCACGCGCGTTGCACAAAGATGTGCAACGCGCAGCGCGCGTGTTGAAAAACTCTTGGATGTGAAACTCAGTGGATTGCGAAATTTGGGGTTAAGCGATCGTAAACACGAGCGCTATAATTGCGTCGTGAAGCTACCAAGCAAGACGTTACCAACGGAGAACGTTGACTGTGTCTCAGGAACCTCAAGTCGTTTGGCATCAGACGCATGTTTCGCGGGAAGACCGCGAACAGATTAAATCGCAGCGGGGGTGCGTGGTTTGGTTTACCGGGCTTTCGGGCTGCGGGAAGAGTACGGTGGCCAACGAAGTGGATCACCAGTTGCACGCGATGGGTGTGCATACTTATCTGCTCGATGGCGACAACGTTCGCCACGGGTTGAACGCCGGGCCGGGCATGTTGACTGAGAAGCATGGCGACGAGTTCGCGCAGCGGTTCGGGCTGGGGTTTGGTGCACAGGATCGTGAGGAGAACATTCGCCGCATTGGTGCGGTGGCTGAGTTGTTTTGCGACGCGGGGCTGATTGTGCTAACCGCGTTCGTCAGCCCTTACCGCCGTGACCGGGACGCAGTTCGGCAGCGGCTGGAAAGCAGTTCAACGGCAGGGCAGGGGGGTGGCAGCGATTTCATTGAAGTGTTTGTCGATGCTCCGCTGGAAGTATGCGAACAACGTGATCCCAAAGGTTTGTACAAGAAGGCCCGCGCGGGTGAAATCAAGAACTTCACCGGTATTGATGACCCTTACGAGGCCCCGGCCTCGCCGGAGTTGGTTCTGAAATCGGCCGACCACACGCCTGACGTGCTGGCTGGGCAAGTTGTGCAGTATTTGCGGGAGGCTGGGAAAATTTCCGTCGCCGGAATTAAAAGCGCGTGAACTATTCGTGCGCGCCGGCAGTAGTAACGATGGCAGCGATGTCGCGCTTGCTGCTAGCGGTTGTCTGGCGAGATTCGGTTCGGTTGTTTCGGTGGCGGTGATCTGTTACTTTCCCACCCCATTTATGCGCATCTGCTGCACGATTAGTTTTTGCGACTTTCTTGTTTTATGAAATTGCATCCCTACTGCTGGATTGCCGCGACTGCTTGCGCCTTGTGCTGCGCTGGCGGCTGCGCGACATTCAGCGGGCATGCGGTCGATTCGAATGTGGTCGATGGCCGGCAACAGTGCCAGCAAGGGTTGGAGGCTGCCCGCAGCGGGAACAGCGAAGAGGCCGAGACGCTGTTCGCCGCCGCGGTGGAATCTTGCGAGGCCGACGAACGGGCGCGGAAGTTGTACGCCGAATCATTGTGGAGCAAAGGCGACCGTGAAGCGGCGATCAAACATATGGGCGAAGCCGTGCGGCTCTCGGGCGGCGACCCCGAAACGGCGGTGCGGTTGGGCGAAATGTACCTGGCGGAAGGGAACGTCCGCGCCGCTACGCGGCAGGCGTCGCGGGCGATCGCGGCTTCGCCCCAGTTGGCCACGGCCTGGGCTCTCGAAGGCGACATATTGGCGGCCAGCGGCGAGGATGATCTGGCGCTGGCCCGTTACCACCGAGCATTGGCCCATCAGCAGCGGTTTCCGCATGTGCAATTCGCGGTCGCAGACATCTATGCGAAAAAGGGGCGGCACGCTCGGGCCTTGGCGACGTTGGCCGCGCTGTCGCACCAGTACGAGCCGGGGCATTGCCCTCAGCGATTGCACGTGATGCGGGCGCGAACCTATCGGGCGATGCGGCAATACGATGAGGCAGCGGCGGAGTTTTCACTGGCAACGCGGGCGGCACCGCCGACGTGCGAACTGTTGTACGAGTTGGCCGAGACCCTTGCCGCCAACGGCGAAACCACGGCCGCCCGGATGACTGCCGAGCAGGCTTTGGCTTTGGAGCCGCAGCACGCCGATTCGCGACGGTTGATGGCCCAACTCAATGCAGGCGGGAATTCTGCCCTGCGTCGATACTAATTGGTGCGCAGGATGTAGCACGGATCGGCGATCCGTTCTACACCCCGCGTAACCGCTACGACCGCCACGCAAGTTCGTTTGACTTCACCCCCAGGCGAAGTAGGTTTCTTTTGGACCACCGCCTAGGTAGGAAATGTGTACACAAGGAAACCGACTATGAGTCCCATTGCCCAAACGCCATCGGCTGATTTTATTGACCGCCGGACAGCACCTGCTGCGGACGGTGCGCCCGCTCGTGAGCGCCGCCAGTTCGCCAACAGCTACGACGACCTATCGCCGCCAGCACAAGAGTTGGCGCACGCCATCGACCAGTACAAGTTGCGCCACCGTCGGCGATTTATCACGTATGAAGAGATGCTGTCAGTCGTGCTGTCGTTGGGGTATAGCCGAAACGACTAGCGGCTGCGTGGTTGATCAAGACGAAGTCGACGGCGCGTTGGCTCGCCGCGGAACGACACCTTCGCTGGGAGACGCTGGCTTGGGTTCGACTCTTAGGTCGTCTAGGTGCACGTCCATTTGCGGGAATGGGATGCCGATTTCCGCCTGGTCGAGGGCGTACTTCACAGCGCGGATCGTGGCTTGTTTGACATCCATGAAGTTGTCTCGCGGAGCCCAAACGCGGACCGACCAGTCGACGCTCGAACCGCCCAACCCGAGTAAAACAACCGCCGGCTCCGGCGTTTCCAACCCACCTTCGATATTGTTCGCCGCGGCGGTCAGCACTTCGCGGGTTTTGTCGATGTCTGCGTCATAAGCCACACCGACGTCGATGTCTGCCCGGCGGATGGGGTGGAACGTGATATTCTCGATCGTAGTTCCAAAGACCTCGCTATTGGGCAGTATGAAACGCCGGTTGTCGAACGTGTCGATCGTTGTGGTGAAGATGCTGATGGCGTCGACTTTGCCCGTGCTTCCGCCGGCGGTGACAACATCGCCCACGCTAAACGGGCGAAAGACCAATAGCATGACGCCGGCGGCAAAGTTCGAAAGCGTGCCCTGAAACGCCAGCCCCACTGCCAAGCCGGCGGCACCCAACACCGCGGCGAAACTGGTTGTTTCGATGCCGAACATACCCAGGCAGCCTAGCCCCGCCATGATCAACACCAGCCAGCCGACCATCTTTTCGACGAAACGTGTCAGCGTCTCGTCGATCTTCGCCTTGCGCATCGCGGCACCCGTCATCCGCGTGATCCAACCGGCAATGATCCAGGCGGCCAGGAAGATGGCCAGCGCGCCTGCGATGTTGACGGCGTAGTCCATCAACGTTTGACGATCAAGCAGCGTCGTCCAATCAAACCCGCCGGCGGCATCAGCGGCGGCTTCCGCAGATTCGCCGGTTGGAGCACCGGCATCGCTGGCTGCGCCGGCTGCGCCTGATGCGGCTCCCGCTTCGGTAGGTGAAGCGGCAGGAGTTTGCGTGTCACTAATGTTGGCACCGACTTGTGCGAAAAGCATCCGTTTACCCTCCATGGTAGATTGGCAAGTAGAACGGATCGCCGATCCGTGCTACTGGCCTCAATGCTGCCATCTTGTGTTGCCGCCTAGTCTATCCCCGGGGCCGCAGACGCCCGAGACCGTGTCTCCCAAGAAACACGCAGGCCCACGGATGATTCCGTG
>CALBTA010000610.1 GCA_937967755.1 uncultured Planctomycetaceae bacterium
GCACAGAAGGTTCTCGAAAGTACCAAGGCGAGTTGATGGGAGACTCGATATGAACCCCGAAGACATTCAAGAATTCTCGAGCAAGCAGCCGTTCGAACCTTTCGTCATTCATTTGACGGATGGCCGATCTTTTGAAGTAAAGCACCCTGATGCGATCGCGTTAGGAAGGCGGCGTGCGGTCGTGAGCAATCCCGGCGGTGAAGGGGGCGAATTCATTCATTTCGCCTATCGCCATGTTACCAGCATTGATCTCCTGGAAACTTCTGCATAACAGTCTAATTGCCAACTAGGACCAAGAATGGCAACGAAAGCAAAACAATACAAAGTCCTCGGCACGCGCCCCGTTCGCCACGACGGAGCCGATAAAGTCACCGGGCGGGCCATTTATGGAGCCGACTTTAAGATTCCCGGACTCGTTCATGGCCGAATTCTGCGCAGCCCTCATGCGCACGCGAAGATCAAATCAATTGATACCAGCGCCGCTGAGAAGTTGCCCGGAGTTTTGGCCGTCGCCACGGGCGACGATTGGCCGGACTTGAAGGATAAGATCGCCAACCTTGGCGAAGGGGCGGTCAACCTTGCCGATCTTTCCGAAAATTGCATGGCCCGCGACAAGGCGTTGTACAAAGGCCATGCGGTGGCAGCGGTCGCCGCGGTTGATACGCACACCGCCGACGAAGCTGTGAAGCTCATCAAGGTTCAGTACGAAGAACTGCCCTCGGTCACGTGGGTGCTCGACGCGATGGAAGACGATGCCCCGCTTTTGCACGAAGATTTACGCACCGATTCGATGGGCGAAAAGGGCGACCAACCCACCAACGTGGCGACGCACTTGCGTTTTGCCAATGGAAACATTGAAGAGGGTTTCGGGCAAGCCGATGTTGTTATCCAACGCGAGTTCAAAACGGCCAGCGTGCACCAAGGTTACATCGAACCGCACGTGTCCACAGCGCTGTGGAACGAAGACGGGTCATTGAAAATTTGGACCAGCACACAGGGATCGTTCACAGCGCGGCAGCAAACGGCTGAACTGTTGCAAATGCCGGTTTCCAAAGTGACGGTAACTCCGTGTGAAATCGGCGGCGGGTTTGGCGGAAAGATTGCGGTCTACCTGGAACCGGTGGCCGCGATCCTCAGCCGCAAATGCGGACGCCCGGTGAAGATGACGATGGACCGCGCCGCCTGCTTCGAAGCGACCGGCCCGACGCCAGGTTCGTTCGTGCGGGTGAAGCTCGGCGCGACCAAAGCGGGCAAGCTGGTTGCCGGCGAGGCATGGCTGGCTTACGACGCCGGCGCGTACCCCGGCGGAATGATCGGCCCGGGCTGCATGTGCGTCTTCAGTTGTTACGACATCCCGCACGCGGTGGTCGATGGCTACGATGTCTGCCTGAACAAGCCGAAGACGCAAGCCTATCGAGCGCCCGGCGCAACGCAGGCGGCGTTTGCTTGCGAAAGTGTGATTGACGAGTTGGCGAGTGAGCTAGGCATCGACCCGATTGAATTCCGCTTGCAGAATTGTTCCGTCGAAGGGACACGGCGAGTCGACGGCCCGGTCTACCCTCGCATTGGATGGAAAGAATGTCTCGAAGCGGCCAAGTCAAGCGAACACTGGAACACACCGCTTGAGGATTCGCCGCAAGGCTATCCGCGCGGCCGCGGAATTTCCGCCGGCTTCTGGTTCAACATCGGGCTGAAGTCAAGCTGTGCCGCCAACGTGAATGACGACGGCACGGTGACGCTGATCGAAGGCAGTACGGACATCGGCGGTACACGGACCAGTATCGCCATGCAGCTTGCTGAGACGATCGGCGTGGCGGCGGAAGATGTGATCCCGAAAGTGGTCGACACCGACAGTGTCGGCTACACCGACGTGACCGGCGGTAGCCGCGTAACCTTCGCCACCGGCATGGCCGCTTACCACGTAGGCTTGGACATCATCGAACAAATGAAGGGCCGCGCCGCCGAGTTGTGGGAGTGCGACGCCGGCGACGTGAAGTTTGACGACGGTGTTTTTTCCGCCAATGGAACGTCGCTGGCGTTCAAGGAACTGGCCGGCAAGCTAAAGGAGGTGGGCGGACCCGTCGTCGGCCGGGCGACCGTTTCGCCGGACGGATCGACCAACGGGTTCGGCGTTCACATCGTCGACGTAGAGGTCGACCCCGATACGGCTAAGGTGAAGATTCTACGCTACACCGCCATCCAAGACGCCGGCAAGGCGATTCACCCCAGCTATGTCGAAGGCCAAATGCAAGGCGGAGCGGTGCAGGGCATCGGTTGGGCCCTGAACGAAGAGTACTTTTACGACGACGCCAACGTCATGCGCAACGCCAGCTTCCTCGACTACCGCATGCCAACGTCCCTCGACGTGCCGATGATCGACTGCATCATCGTCGAAGTTCCCAACCCGGCGCACCCCTACGGCGTGCGCGGCGTCGGCGAAACCCCCATCGTCGAACCCCCCGCCGCCATCGCCAACGCCATTCAATCAGCCACAGGCGTGCGCATGACCGAACTTCCCATGAGCCCGCCGAAGTTGTGGAAGGCGATGAGCGATAGTGGTTCTGGTTAATGCCTTCCCTCTTTCCATGAGAGAATCGATGAAGCGCTCGCCCGTCACGCCTTGTGCAATCAGCGCGGTCACGATCCTTTTGATCATCGGCTACTTCAGTTCCTACTATTTGCTGACGGGGGGATTGAATTCGTTGCCGGAGAAACCCCTGATGGGGTGGCCTGTTATTACGTAGGCCCTCGCTATCGGGTGAAGGGTGAAACGGTGAGGCGTGCGTTCGTGCCCGCGTTCTTTGTCGACAAACGAGTCAGGCGGGATAATTGGCAAGCCGAAGCCCAAAAGGCCCTCGGCCCGCCCTACTCTGGTGTTTCGGATTATGTGGTATCCGGCGGTCCGCCTTACCCAAGCCATGACGGATTGGAGAGTGAAGGTCGAATTGAATGAACTTGAACGTCGTACCGCAGTGACATGTTGAAGAAGCAACTGATCGTCGTCGGCGGGCCAAACGGTGCGGGCAAGACGACCTTTGTGGAGGAGTATCTGCGTCGCCACAACATCGTCTATCTTGGTGCTGACCAGATGGCGAAGGAGATGAATCCCGAAAAGCCGGAGAGCGTTGCCATCGCAGCCGGCCGCGAATTCTTCAATCGCGTTCAAGAAATGATCCGTGGCGACGATAGCTTTATCGTTGAAACAACGCTGTCAGGAAAGAGCTTCCGGCATTCTATAGAACATGGGAATGAGGCTGGGTTCGTCACGACTGTACATTTCGTTTTCAACGATGGGCCAGACACGAGTGTTGCGCGCGTGCTCGAACGAGTCCGCCGCGGCGGTCACAACGTTCCCGAGGCCGACATTCGGCGCCGCTATCAACGAAGTTTGGTCAATTTCTGACGAATCTATCGGCAGTTGGCCGATCATTGGCTATTGAAGTACAATGGTGACTACGGCTCAAGCCCTGTCGCGCGTGGCACACCGTTGGAAGAAGTCGTATTCGATTCGCTTGAACTGGAACATTTCTTTTCCTTGGCGGGAATATCGGAAGATGATTCAGCCTAACCGCACGAACGAAGAAAGAGGTGAGCAAATCGCTGCCGAATTCTCCCAAATCATGAGCAGCGCCGTCGCCCGTGTCCAAGAGGAAAACCGCCAGCGCGGCATCCCCAACGTCTACTCCATCAACGGCTTCCTCTATTACGAACTCCCCGACGGCTCTCTCAGCCGCGAAGACCCGTGGCAGGGCAAGACCACGCCGCCTGCGGAGTCTGGCGAAGATTTGCCGGATTGATCGCATACGGCTTGTAACTTTTCCCGGCACTGCGGCATCGGAAGATAGCAGCGGTCTGCGGAAGAGGGTATCATTGGGGGAAGCGGGAAGCAGCCGCTCCCTTCGCGCCGGACGTCCGGCAAGCCTGGTTAGGATTTCTGCGCCATGGAACAAAATGGCAACCGCCCCGAGCGAATCGGGCCGACCGACGTCACGTTGGATGCGCCCGGTTTGCAGACGCTGACGGAAGAAACTTCCGAGCAGAGCGGCGAAGCGCCTGTCCACATCGTGGAAGGCAGCGGCCCGGGTCTTTCTTGCGAAATGCGAAGCGTCCTCCGCCGGCGGCTGCGAACGGCGGCGATCGTGTTGTTCGCCAGCTTCGCGGTGTTCATTCCCTGGGGGTTGCTTGGCGGCTACGACCTTTCGATTCCCGGTCACCAACTTCTGTTGGCCGTTCACTCGACGATTACCCTGTTGCTCGGTTTGTTCGCCGCGGCGATGTGCCGAAGTTGCCCGATGTCGACCACCGTGCTGCGTTGGAAAGAGTTGGTCGTGTTCGGTTTGCCGGCCATCCTGTTCACGCTGATGCAGATCGTCGAAACGCCGCTGATCGCCGAGCGGCACGGCATGATGCCGCTGCCGGTTACCTATTGGCTGCTGCTGATTTTTACCTACTCGATTTTCATCCCCAACACCTGGCGGCGCGCGGCGCTGGTGATCGGGGCGATGTCAGCCGCGCCGATCATCATCACCACGGCGTTGTGGATGTTCGATCCGCGCTGCGCCGCGGTGATCAACGCCTACCCGACCTACTACGCCGAAACCGTGCTGGCGATGGGCATCGGCTTTGGCACCGGCGTCGTCGGCGTTTACACCATCGGCACGCTCAGACGCGAAGCATTCAAGGCGAAGCAGTTGGGCCAGTACAACTTGCGGCACCTCATCGGCGTCGGCGGGATGGGCGAAGTCTATCTGGCCGAACACCGGCTGATGAAACGCCCCTGTGCCATCAAGCTGATCCGCCCCGACAAAGCCGGCGACCCCAAAATTCTCGCCCGCTTCGAACGCGAAGTGAAGGCGACCGCCAAGCTTTCGCATTGGAACAGCATCGAAATTTTCGACTACGGCCACGCCGAAGACGGCACGTTTTACTACGTCATGGAATTCCTGCCCGGCATGAATTTGCAGGAACTGGTCACCCGTTTCGGCCCGCTCCCGGCCGAGCGCGTGATTCACCTCATCGCCCAAACTTGCGACGCCCTCAGCGAAGCCCACGCGGCCGGCCTCGTGCATCGCGACATCAAGCCGGCGAACATTTTCGCCGCGCAGCGGGGCGGGTTGTACGACGTGGCGAAACTGCTCGACTTCGGTTTGGTGAAGCCGGTTTCGTCCATGGACAATGCCCATCTTACGCAAGAGGGTTCCATCACCGGCTCGCCGCTTTACATGTCGCCCGAGCAAACCACCGGCGACGCCGCGCCCGACGCCCGCAGCGA
>CALBTA010000611.1 GCA_937967755.1 uncultured Planctomycetaceae bacterium
TCGGTGGGCAGATTAACGGTGTCTTGTTTGGCGGCACGATGCAGATGCCAACGGTCACACAGAATGATGCATCCGCCCAGCCAGTTCCCGGAAACGCGGTGGGCTTTATCACGGGTGGCACAACTGGCAACCCAGGTGGAGGGATTGGTGTGCACCTTGGTTGGAGCGGGACCACCACACTAACCGGGCAGATACGTGATGACCTGGACCCGAACACCGTGACGTCGGACTCGTCAAAATTCAATGTGTATTCGGTGGACGTTTCGATGAGCGCTGTCGTTGGCACGCCTCACGACTACCAATTCAACACGTTCGACGACAACAGCAGCGGTGCCGGAACAAGTGACGTGACCAACACGCTTACTCACCGTGGGTGGATTGGCGACAACGGAGGCGGCCACAGGCACTCTGACGGATCATTCGGCTATGGAGCAGGCCCTGATACGTTTACGGCCGCCGCAAGTTTTTCTCTGGCGGGTGGCGCATCTGGCGACGACTTGGGGATCACTGCGGGCGTTGGCGGCACGGCCCCGAACGACACATTGTTTGTTGACGACATCACCTTCCGCGGGGTGCTTAATACGACCGGCGCACCGACATTCGTCGAGTCGATTGCCGCACCCACCGCTAAAGATGGGCTGATCACAGGAGTGAACGTCACGGGGACCGGCCTTGATCCCGCGGGTGCGGCCGTGCAAACCGGAGCCTTTGGAGAGGATGCCCTGGCGTTCACTGACCGAACCCATGAGTGGAACACCGCTGGGGGCCAGCCGTCGTTCGCAAGCCTTGACCTGGATGGTGTAGATTACATTCAGTTCGCTAACGACGATCGAAGCGTTGGTGACTTGGAAGCAGAGATCAGTTTCGCGCCAGGGCTAAAGGACATCTACCTATTGGTCGACGACCGAGTGAACACGGCGAACGAGCTGAACATATTTAATGAGAATCCATTCGTCGATACCGGCATCAATTTTGGTGTTGACGAGAGTGGCGATGGCGACATCGACCAATTGTCGTCACTCTTCCTCTTGCCTGACTTTGAGGGCCTTTCGCTGACGCTCGGGGCTCAGAACCAAGGGGGCACAAACATGATTGGGGTATTGGCCGCGCCAGTCGCCAACGCCGTCATTCCCGAACCTGCCAGCATTGCCATTTGGTCGTTACTCGGCTTGGGCCTGGCCGGCTTCGGTTACTGCCGGGTACGACGCAAGAAGTAACCAACGTTCAACCGCAGTGACAACACGCCCGCGGTTCTTCAGCTTGTAGCTTGGAGAGCCGCGGGTGTTTTTAGCACAGTGGGTAATATCGCCGATCAGTCGGCGACATTGGCGCGCTGGCGATATTGTTTGCCTTGCTCAATGATTTCGTCGAAATCTTCATCGGCCGCGAACATGCCGAAGGTCGATCGAACATCGGCCTTAGGCGAGAGCGAGTACGCCTGACGCTGCAAGACCGCGACCTGCTGTTCGAGGCTGGCAACGCGCTGCTCTAGTTGTTCAAGCGTCAAGGCAAATCTCATTCGGTCTCAAAAGTTGGGAACGGCTTTCTGCACTATATACCGCTGGCTGGACTGTTTCCCCAGTGGTGACAACCCAGTCGCCGACGAGAGTCGCCTCCCACACTATCGTCACTCCAAATGGCTGAAGTCCGGTTCGCCGCGGGCTTCGATGCCTAGTTCGTTGAGCGACGTGCCTTCTTCCAGTTCGTATTGCCGCTTCAACGTTTCGCGGGAGAATTGGGCGTCTTCGCGGCCGAATTTCCAGACGCTAATCCAAACGCCCAGCAGTGCGACGATGAACAGGCCGCCGATGGTAATGCCGATGTAGGGGTTGTACTGTTCCCGCTCGATAAAATCGGGCCGCAGTGCGACGATCATGGGGCAAAGCTGCCGCTGGCTGGGGTCGAAGGCGGTCATCTTGCCGCTTTGGTACGCCCACAGTTTGAAGAACACACCGCTGATGGCGACCGCTTCGTAAATGTCGTCCCCTTGCGGCATGCCGGGCGGAAGCTCTTTCGCGCAGACGACCACCGGAAAGGTTTGGAACTCAACGGTCTTGCCGGTCTCGTCGTCGCGGTAGACGATCTTTTTTTCCAAGCTGACCAGCACGTAGATTTCGTAGTAGTGTTCGATGCCCAGCCGCGCGCGGATGTCCGGGTCGTTGACCACGATTTTGGTACACCGGCGGGCGCTGCCCTCGAGGCTGAGCAGCCGCCCGTGGAAATCGTCGGGGTGGCGGAGCACGTCGGCGAAGTCCCACCGCCAGGTCGAACGCTGCCGCACGTGCTCCTGTTTGCTGCGGCCGACCGCCGAAAGCAGTTGGTAAAACCCTTCGCGGTCGTCGCTTCCCAACGGGCGGCGGTCGCGGACATCGTCCCACAGGCCGACGTCCATCCCCAAATCGCCCAGGTAGACTTGCGAGCGGGTGATGCCTTGCTCCTCGTTCAACTTGTTGGGGTGCCAGGCGATTCGCTTGGTGGCGAAGACCGGGCCGTCGCCAATTTTCAGCAGCATGCCGCGGAAGGAAACGGCCTCGTCAATCGGCTGACCGACCTTCCAGGTCAGCGGAATCCGCCGGGAACAAACGGTCGCCGTCCAACGGTCGTCGCCCAATTCGATCGTCGCCTGATAGTAATGAGTGAACTCGAACCGCTGGGCCGCTTCGGGGATCAGTTCGATTTTTTCAACCCGCTTCACTTGCCCGGAAAGTTCGTAGATTTTCGTGCGGTAATCTTCCGGGGCCTGAATGATGGCGTCCCAATCCGGCGACTGCTCGGTCCATTTCGCCAGAAACTCCGACGGCAACTTCGGCAGCGCGAACAGAATCCGCGTCACCGCCTCGCGCTCGTCATCGTGCAAAGGCCGCTGATCGATAAACTGCCGCAACAGGCTTTCGTCAACCTCGAAATATTCCAGCATCTCGGCGGCGCTGGTCGGCTTGCGGGGAATTGGCATGGTGCGAATCGGCGATCGCACCGGCGGCGTCGCACGGCCGTCAGTCGCTTCGCCGTCGTTGTTCAAGTTCTCCAAGTCGAGCGACGGAAGCGGCTTGTCCGCTTTGCCGCTTGCGGCTTCGACAGCATTGGAATCCGATGCTGCATCGTCTTGAGCCAGCGCGACTTGAGCCGACGCGAGGATGACTGCGAATCCGCAAGCGGCGAGATGGCGGAAGAAACGATGCACGTAGGTGACTCTCATTCAGTTGAACTTGCTTCCGATTCTAAACGCCGCAGCTCCTCGTCGGGCGGCGGGGCCAGTTCTTCATCTTGCAACGCGGCAAACTGTTGTGGCTTGGCCCGCGAGGTTGCCGCATATTGTTGAGCGGGTGTCGCTCCGTGGCGAGCCATCACAAACGCCGCGATGCCCGTTCCCAACAGGGCCATGCCAATCACCGCTGTGCCCAGCAGCCACAGGTTCGGCAGCGGCGGATCGCCCTCGGCCACTTTCGGCGTCCAGGTCGGCTGCTTCGCCAGGATCAATGGGGCCACGCGCGTGCCGTCGCCCGCCTGGTAGGCCGTTCGCTTGAAGAAATAGCCGGTGAACTCGACGCTCATTTCGTCGAAGTCGGTCACTTCCTTATCGACGTCCAGGTCCTTCACTTCCGGAAATCCCTCCGGTAATTCCAACGCGTACACCATCACAGGCGACGACGGGCCGCCGGCGGGGAAGACGATGAATTTGTAGTAACCTTCGATGCCCGCGATGTTTCCCGGCGCCTGCAAATGATACGCCCGCTTCGCCTCGCCGCGGATGCGTACGAGCCGGCCGCGGTATTCGTCGGGCTGCTTGAAGAGTTGGCGGAAGCCGACGCGGGGAACTTCCAACTCGGCCAGCGCTTGCTGATCGGTTTGCTGCAGGTCCTCGAGCATGCGAAACCAGGCGTTCGCTTCAGCGGGCCGGGACACGACGGTGTCGTCGCGAATAGCGCCGATCGACATCTCGTCGAACAACATCTGAAACCGGTCCAACTCCGCCGATTGATCTTCGGTCAACGCCTGTGGGTCGGGCGCGGCGGCCAACGCGTCGTACAGATGCTCGTTCCAGTGTTTCTGCAGGCGGTGCAGCATCAACAGCCAGGTCGCCCGATCCTCGTCGGTCAAGTTCGGATCGACCGTGACGCTGTCCATCGCCTTCTGCGGGTACTCTTGCCAGCGCTCGCCCAGGGTCTGGAGCGTCGCCTCCCAGGCTTGGGTGTCTTCGGACTCTAGTGGTTGTTTGTCGCGCACCGCTTTCAGCACTTGCGGAAGCCGGCGGCGGTCGCGCCAATCGAGTAGTTCCAACTGCTGCCGCCAGAAGTCCATTTCCGCCCGGCGGTAGGCCAGCGCTTCATCGTCCAGGTTGGCCGCAGGGCGAAAACGAAACGTAGGGGTGACGACCGCGCCCGGCAGGTTCTCGAATTGGCCGCCGGTGACAATCGTCGGCTGCACGCGGGTATCGATGTCCTCGCCCCCAAGCTCCGCCGGCGTCAGCGGCCCGCCGGAGGGACCGGTCAACCACGTCCAATATTTCGCCTTACGGGCTTCGGTCATCAAGATGACAACGAACATCAGCGACCCCACCAGCAGCAACATGCGAAGCTGCTCGCGGCGCGAAAGATACTTCCGCGGCGTGCGCAGCGGTTTGGGTTTTTCGTTTTCGCGAGTTGGCATGGGGTGATGGGTGGCGATTCTTGGGGGAACGCTGATTCTCGCTAATCTGCGCTGATTTTATGAGGGTGCATATATGATTCGATGGTTGCGGGCGAAGGTATTGCGTTGACGAGGACGACGAAGTGACGATGGACATCTCCGTGACCGAATGCGGCCATCAGCACGTAACCCATTACCTTACAATAGTTTAGCGAGCGAGGGCCGCTGGTCCAACCAATCGCTCCCTTTTCCCGGTGTGGGGAATAGAATGACATCGTCGGCTCGAATCTCTGTTTTGGATGGCCATCCCCACGTAGGAACCAATTGTTTTGGCTCTTTCGCAGACTGACTTCAACGCCTTGGTGACCGACCACGGCCCCAGCATGTACCGCATTGCCTATCGGATGATGGGCGATGCGCACGAGGCTGAGGATGTGGTGCAGGACACGTTTCGCAGCGCGTGGAAGAGCCGGAAGAATTATCAGGCGGGCCGGGGCGACCGGGCCTGGCTGGCATCGATCCTTCGCCGGCGGGTGATCGACCGTTGGCGAAAGCGCAGCCCGCCGAGCGTGCTGTCATCCGACACCGTGTTGGACGTGGCCGTCGACGGACACGATCCCCTGGCTGACGAGTACAGCGACGAAATGCAACACGCCTTGGCTCAGTTGCCTGGCGAGCTGCGGGAAACGTTGTTGCTGGTCGTCGTTGGCGAACTGACCCACCAAGAAGTGGCCGACATGATGGACATTCCGCTAGGAACAGTCCTATCACGGGTAAGCCGCGGCCGTAAACGCCTGCGGGAAACCCTAACGGCCTTAAGTAGGACGGGTTTGTAACCCGTC
>CALBTA010000612.1 GCA_937967755.1 uncultured Planctomycetaceae bacterium
GCAAATGTCAGGGAGCAAAAACTGCTTCACAAAGCGAATCCCTAATCTCCACCGCCACACAAGTTTTGAAGTGCAGCGAGGGGGTCGCAATTTGGTTTGGGGTTGGTGGTGCGTGGTTCGCCAAACAGTCGGGGGCCCAGCTCCCTGCGCCGCTGCCCTGGTTGTCGCAACACAGATATGGAAATCTGCATACTGTACTAATGAATGGTTATGACGGGCTTCCTAGGCCGTCGAAAGGGAGCAGTTTGCACTTGAGCCTATGCGGGTCTGGAGGTCCGTGCCACCCCGCCGGATGCCTTTGCAAGATAGCGGGCAAATGTACCACCGGCCCCGGAAATGTGCGATTTTGGTACATTCGGAGCGGAGGGTGATTGGAGGCTTGGGTTGCAAGTTATTGTGAGCAAAGGGTTTACGGATACGTATGTTCACGTGATGGCCTTGCAAATGCACCACTGGTTGCGAAAACGTGGTTCAGGCCTGCGTAGTCACAAGCTGCCTAGCTTGTGAACTGGTGCGGTCTTTCAGTGAACAAAATAGGGAAGCGAGTGCGGGGTTGGAATTTGAAGCGATGCGATTTGGCTGACAAGCTGGCAGCTTGTCGCCACGGCTTCGGGCAAGAGTGCCCGAGCTACGGCTACAGTGTTGAAGAAGTACTCCCTCGGCAGAGGGAGGCGCGCTGAACAATTAGACATTTATTCAACAAAATCGGGGGCCCCTTGGAACCTGGTCGCGCGCTGAATAAAGGACGGAATTTGTCAGCGCGCGATAGCCAAAGGTGGTGCTGAAAAACTCTCGCCGAAAATTGTCCGGCCTGTATTCAGGCATCCGCCAGTGCCGCGCGGGAGGTTCGACGACGGGGCAGGCTATCGAACAACCAATTGAAGTTTCAACAGATTTGGTGCGGGTTGCCTTACTGTACGAGCGGATAGGTAATCCGCTCTACGGATCGGCGCGGCGGTCGGCCGTGTTGATGAAGCGGCCGCGGGCGCGGTCGACCAGCGTGGGGCGGTCTTGCGGGGCGGCGGGTGAGTACGTGTTGACGTAGTCTCGCCAGGCAACGACGTCGTAGCCGAGGTCCTGTCCGGTGGCGCTGCCGAGCGACTGCATCGCCCGGTACTGAATGGCCGGGCTGTTGTCGTTCAGGGCGACGGCCAATCCGCGAAGGGCGGCTTCGTCGTTGAAACGGCCCAGCGCCCGCGTGGCAGCCAGGCGGACGTCGATATCGGTATCGCTGGCGAGCCGTTCGGAGAGGATCGTGATCGCTTCAGCACCGCCGATCTTCGCCCAGGCTTCGCAAGCGGCCAGGCGGATGGCGTCGTTGTCGTCGGTCAGTGCCAGACGCAACGCCTCGCGCGAGGCGTCGGAATCAAACTTACCCAACGCCCTGACGATTTCGCCGCGGACGATCGGGTCGATCTCGTTCTGCATTTGCCAGGCCAGGTCCTCGCCTATGCGGACCCGTTCGGCGGGCGTCAGCGACGCAGCCCCCCGGGCGAGCGCGATGATTTCCCGTCGCCGCTCGGCCGGCGGCGGGCCGTACTCCTGTTCTTCCGGACCCTGCCGGAGGAACGGGTTCATCGAATAAAATTCAGCGAGCGGGCCAGTGCGGCAACCGGCGGCCAACGGCAACACCAACGCGGCGGCGCACGACAAAATAGGCAAGATTCGCAGCCGACGTGCGAATACCTGAAGGCGATTTGATTTCATATCACATCCGTGTGAAGAGAGGCGGCGGGGAGAGTATCAAATGTCGGTTCGTCGGGCCAGATGGAATCGCGGCGCTGGAGTACGGTCTTTGGTGCGCGGCTCTTCGCGCCGCCGTGTCTTCGTCGCTTGAATTCGCTATCATAAGTTTGCTACGAGCGGGCAATGCTGTCGGTTCACATCGCAGCGAAGAGCGCGATGGATATCGGCCGCACTCGACTTCGTCCTTCAATTCAAATGCATTTCACTTCCATGCCAGCAACGCTGGCGCAACAGGAACCAACAAAGTGCCTGAACCATTAGACCATGCCCACGACCGCGGGGTGATTGAATCGATCTTGGGGAAGATTCCCGGTTTCAAGGGCTACCTGGAAAAGAGTTATCGGCGTGATAGCGACCGGCTGCAGCGCGAGTGGCTGGCCGACCGCCTGCAGCGCAGCAAGCAAGGGTTGAACAATTATGCTTCGGCGCTGACCAACGCCGGCAAGCTTGATCAACTGCCGGCCATCGAGCAGCTTCGCAGCCGGCTGGACCGGTTGATCAGCCGGCTGCGCGGAAGCGTCAGCGGATACAGCGGCTTTTTTGATTTTGTGCAGGTGAAGACGGACGATTTGGACGATGTCTACGCCCACGACCAAGTGATGATGGAAGAGACCGAACTGCTGGCGAGTGAGTTGGAAAACCTTCCGCAGAACCACGGCCCCGCGTCGGAGGTTGTGCCCGATTTGCTCAACCGCATCGCCGACCTAGAAAGCAAAGTCGACAAGCGCGAAGACATGCTGCGGGGGTTGGAGGGGTAAGGTACGACGGTCTTCCGAGGCCGTCGAAACGTCTACTTACTGGAAGAACAATTTACACTCCGCGAGCCGTTGGCTCGCGGCTAACACAGATCCTTAACTTTTGGGTTTTTCCCATGGCACTTCTACGCAAACTCGAAGTCATTCAATTCTTCGACGAAACCGGGCGTTCGCTGGTGCATCGCATCCCGCCGAGCGGGTCGGCGGCGATTCAGTACGGCGCCCAGTTGATCGTCCATGAAAACCAGGAAGCGATCTTCTTCCGCGATGGGCAGGCGATGGACGTGTTCAGTGCCGGCCGTTACACGCTGACGACGCAAAATGTGCCGCTGATCACCGCGATTCTGACCACGCCGTGGGAAAAGTCACCGTTCCAATGCCAGGTCTACTACGTTGGCAAACAAACGTTCATCGACCAGAAATGGGGAACCCGCCAGCCGATCACCGTGCGCGATAGCGACTTCGGCATGGTCCGCTTGCGGAGCTTCGGCAAGTTCGCCTACCGGGTGGAAAACTCGAAGCTGTTTCTCGATACGCTGGTCGGCACGCAGGGTATTTTTACGACGGACGCGGTGACCAGTTATCTGAAGGACCGCATCGTTTCGGCGATGACTGATTTGATTGGGACGGCGGCGATCTCGATGCTTGATTTGCCGGCGAAGTTCGATGAGATCGGTGCGGGAACGCGGGCGAAAGTGGCCGACGACTTCGCCAAGTATGGGCTGGAGCTGACCGATTTCTTCATCAACGCCATCACGCCGCCGGAAGAAGTGCAAAAGGCGATCGATGCCCGCAGCAGCATGGGGGCGATCGGGGATATGCGTTCGTTCACTATGTACCAGGCCGGCCGCAGCATGGAAAAGATGGCCGGCCAGCCAGGCGGAGGGGGCGAAGGGGCTGGCGCGATGAATATGGGCATGGGGGCCGGCTTCGGCATGATGCTGCCAGGCATGATGTACGGTGCGATGCAGGGACAAGGGCAGCCGGGCGGGACTGGACAATACCAACCGCCGGGTGGCGGAGCGCCACCCGCGCAGCCACAGCCGGCACCTTCGTCGGGACCGACCGGCCCAACGGGTGGAGCCGCTGCCGTAGGTGCCGCCGGCGCAGCTGCCAGCGGCGGCGACTTCGGCGATCTTGCTCCTGCCGAGGCGATCAGCCCTGAGCAACTCGTGGGCAACGTGGCCGAGATGAACGGCTGGGCAGTTGAAAAGGCCGATGCGGTTTGGAAGTTGAACGTGCCGATCGGTTCGCTCCGCAAGCAAATCGTCCAAGTGAAATTCGGCGACCAAGATGATGAAGGCCACAACGTGATCGCTTATTCCACAACCTGCGGCCCGGCCACCGAAAAAAACGCCATGGCTCTGCTTCGCTACAACACGAAGATGCTGCACGGGGCGTTCGCCGTTGAGAAGACCGACGCCGGCGAAATGATCGTCAT
>CALBTA010000613.1 GCA_937967755.1 uncultured Planctomycetaceae bacterium
AAAGATTTTCCAAATTCACGCCAATCCCGCATTTCCGTGGCCGTTTTCTTGAAAACACTTTCGACGCCGGTGAAAAAATCCCGTAGCCGCAAGCTGCAAGCTTGCCGGCTACAACGCTCTAATTCTGAAATCATGTGGGGCCGCGGTTCATTGCGGCGCTCACGAAACGACCGCTCCAGTTCACAAGCTGGCAGCTTGTGACTACGCTTCCCGTAGCCCGCAGGCGAGGCACGGTTTGTAGACGGTTGCCCCACAGCCCTCACAGCGCGATGGCGCTTCAGTGAACACGGGGTCTTCGACGTCGTAGATGGTGTCTTTCAGTTCGCTCTCTTCACGATCCATCTCTAGCAGTTCGGCCACCGTCTTGCGGTGAACGCCTGTAGCCCTCACGATGGCCCGCTGGGAAACCCCGTCACCCGCTAACCTCCGAATCCACGCAATCTGTTCCGCCCGCAACATGTTTCTATCTCTCCGGTGAAACGTTGAAACCAACACCCGTAAGTATACACTAGTACATGTATCGAATGTGGCTTCAGATAGCACAATTTGTGGGCCTAAAACGCCGCCGGCATACAAGATGTTGTGGTCGCTGCGCTGGCGGCCCTCAGGCACCGCATGGCCGGCGGCGGTTGGGGAGAGCGGATTGCGGCGCGAGATGAGCAGGTAGCGACATTGCTGGGCGTAGGGGCGAATCGGCGGTCCGCTCTAATCCTGCTTTTTCCCGGGTTTTTCGCGTCCTGGCGTTGCTGTCATGGCGTTGCTTTGGTAAATTCCGAGGTTCAACGTCGAGGGCTCTTTTGTTGGCAAGTTGCGTAGACTCGCCGGGCGCTTGGCAAAACCCCTAACCCTGGCTGCTCGCCCGCGTCCCGCTTGGGCGCATTCTTCGCGGCGGTTGCTTCCGCCCGAGGCGCTGCTTTCGCATATTTTCGCGTGAAGCCGTTGGCAGTCAGACCAACACCCCTGAAGGCATTTTTCGAACATGGTTGACAGAAATCTACTGCGCAGTCTTGACGACGACACGCTGTTTAGCGAAATGGACACGGCCCTGGCGCTGGCCGAAGATTTGGAGGAGTTGGATAACTTTTTGCTGGGCCAGGACGCCCAGATCGAAGTTGAGAAGATCGTCGAAGGCAAGGTACTGCGCGTCGATTCCGACAACGTGCTGGTAGATATCGGCTACAAGAGCGAAGGAACGATTCCGGTTAACGAGTGGGATCCGCTCGAAGACCAGCCCGCTCCCGGCGACAAGATTCAAGTGCTGGTCGAAGAGGTGGAAACAGCGATCGGCAAGCCGGAAGACCCGTTCAGCATGATCTCGCTGAGCTACAACAAGGCGAAGCAGATTATCAAGTGGCGGAAGATCATCGAGCACATGGGCGAGGGCGACGTCGTCACCGGGCGCGTCGGCCGCAAGATCAAGGGCGGCCTGCTGGTCGACATCGGAGTGAACGTCTTCCTGCCGGCCAGCCAGGTCGACATCCGCCGCCCGCACGACATCGGCGATTACATCGGCCGCGTCGTGCAGTGCGAAGTGCTGAAAATTGACGAAGCCCGCAACAACATTGTGGTCAGCCGCCGCAGCTTGATCGAAAGCCAACGCAAGGCCGACCGCGAGCAACTGCTGGGCGAACTGGTCGAGGGCCAACTGCGCAAGGGCGTGGTGAAGAACATCGCCGAATTCGGTGCGTTCGTCGACCTAGGCGGAATCGACGGCCTGCTGCACATCACCGACATGAGTTGGGGCCGCATCGGCCACCCGACCGAGATGGTTTCGATCGATCAGGAGATTTCAGTGATGATCCTGAACATCGATCGCGAGAAAGAAAAAATCGCCCTCGGCCTGAAGCAAAAGTTCCCCAGCCCGTGGGACCAGGTCGGCGACAAGTACCCGGTCGATTCGAAGATCAAGGGCACGGTCGTCAACGTGATGAGCTACGGGGCGTTCGTCAAGCTGGAAGAGGGCATCGAAGGCCTGGTGCACATCAGCGAAATGTCGTGGGTGAAGCGGATCAATCACCCCAGCGAACTAGTCAACATCGGCGACGAGATCGAAGTGGTTGTGCTGGGCATCAACAAGGACAAGCAGGAAATCTCGCTGGGTATGAAGCAGACCCAGACCAACCCATGGGAAGAAGTTGCCGCCAAGTTCCCGATCGGCGAGATGGTCAAAGGCAAGGTTCGCAACCTGACGAACTACGGGGCCTTTATCGAACTGGAAGAGGGTATCGACGGGCTGCTGCACATTTCCGATATGTCGTGGACGAAGAAAGTCAGCCACCCCAGCGAAGTGGTCGAGAAGGGCGCCGAGATTGAATGCAAAGTGCTTTCGGTCGATCAAGAGCGCCGCCGCATCGCCCTGGGCATGAAGCAGCTGGACGACGACCCGTGGGCGACCGATATTCCCGACCGCTACCAGCCGGGCCAACTGGTCAAGGGCAACGTCACTAAGATCACCAACTTCGGCGTGTTCGTCGGGCTGGAAGACGGCCTGGAAGGGCTGCTGCACATCAGTGAATTGGCCGATCACAAGGTCGAAAACCCTGAGGACGTCGTCAACGTCGGCGATGAATTGGAAGTCAAGATTCTGCGTGTCGACACCGACGAGCGGAAGATTGGCCTGTCGCGCAAACGCGTCGAATGGGCGGAAGAAGATGAAGCCGCGGCGCTCGCTCAAGAGCAAGCCGAAGCCGCGACCAAAGCCGATCCTTCCTCGCTCAAGGGCGGTTTGGGCGATGGCGGCCCGCTGATCAAAACGCCAGCCGCTGCTGACGAACCGGCTGAAGAACCCGCGGAAGAAGCCGCTCCGGCGGAAGCAGCCGAAGCGGACACGGAACCCGAAGCGGATGAAGCGAAGGACGAAGGTTAGTCGCCAACTCGTTTAGCCGCTTTCGGGAGAAGATTGTCGGAAATACGTTTGCGATGGCACAATCGCAGTCCACGACAATCGCCGGACGAACGCGTGTTGCGCAAGCGCAACACGGTTTCACTTTCCTGCGGACGCGGCGACCACATCGAAGTGGGCGCACTGAATCGCGTCCTGCGGAAAGCGGCTAAACGGGGCGAACATATCACCCGCCGTAGTAGGGTGCGGCGCTTTTACTGGTGTACGTCTTGCTGACCAGCCGCCAACCGTCGTCGGTGTTTAGCAGCACCAGGTAGTCGTCGAACACTTGCCCTTTCCAAGTCACCTTGGCTTTGACCATGGCCATCTTGTCGTTGACGACATCAATGCTTTGAATGTCGCCGCGGGTTCCGCGAATTTTGCTCTCCGTCCACAGCTTGAACGAATCGGTGATGGGCGAGGTGTGTACGACGTCGCGGCCCCAGCGGTTTTTGGCGACGAAGTTGATCTTCCCGGTCTTGGTATCCCACGACTTGTTGAGTTTTTCAATGTCGGCGTTGACGATGCCGTCGATATGCTGCTCGACGACTTGCCGCACTTTCGCCTCCGCCGGAGAGACCGGCTTCTCGGGCGCCGCTTTCGTCTCCGCGTAAGCGGTGTAGCCCGCCGCCGTGAACATTAAAGCTGTCAGAGCCAAAGTGGTTGGTGCGCGAAACATTCTGTTTCCCCTCATCGATCATTGTTCACCCGAACCGGCGTGGCCGTGCCACAAACAACCGTGCCCGGACGTTACGGATTCTACGTGAGAAACAGGCCCCGCGACGTAACGCGCCGGTAACACATTGGCGTTACAAGGGTGTTACGTTGTGAGAAACGTACGACGGGTTACCAACCCGTCCCACAGGAATGCAAGCTATCGCGGGTTTGCGGTCGCGAAGTGCTCTCGCATTTCGCGAAGCTGGGCGAGGTCGATGCCTTCGGGCTGCTTTTCGAGGAGCCAATCGATGTCGGAGAGCGCTGCCGCGCGGCGTCCGGTTTGAAATCGCATGACCGCCCGCAGGCCGCGGCTTTGGATGTCGTCCGGCGCCATCGCGACGACCGCCTCGAAATACCGCAACATCGCTTCGCGGTCGTCCTTCCGCTGCGCGACGCCGATCAGGTTTTGCAGCATCCGGCGAATGATTTGTTGCTTGGTATAGGCTTCCAGGTGAGCCTCTTCCAGCGGCTGGCCGGTCAATTCGCGGACCAGCTTATCGGCATCGTCGCGAGAGAGGGCTTTGCCGCCATCGAAGACGTCGATGAGCTGCGCCGGGCCGTCCTCCGGTTCATGCCGAACCACAAAGTGCGCCGGCAGGCCAACGCCGACGACGTTCAGGCCGAGCTGCCGGGCCAGTTCCATGTACAGCACGCTGAGGGTGATCGGCAAACCCTCGCGGTCGTCGATCACGCGATCGAGGTGACTGTTCGCCTGGTGGTAGTAATTTGTCCGGCTGCCGTGGAAGCCGTTTTGTTCGAACAAATGCTTATTGAGCGCGTTCAACCGATCTTCGGCGGAAGCATCTTCCACGAGCGAACGTTCGATGTCCGCGGCCGCACGCTGAACATGTTTCACGTAGGCCGGCACGTCGAGTTCGTCGTTATCCAACTTCGAAACCAGCAGGGCCGCCTTGACGATATCGATCTTTTCTTCCGCTCGATCAAGCTCCTGCGCTAATTGGGAAGTGGTTGTTTGAACATGCACGTCGGTGGCGAATTGCTCTAGCTCGCGTGCCCGTCGTTTAAGCTGCTCGGCCTGCTGCCGCAATACTGTCGTGCTGGCTTGCGGCTTTTCGAGCAGATCGACGAGCAGCTCGGGCGATGACTTTTCCAGATCGGGAAGTTTTTCGATCTGCGCGGAAATGCGATCGACGATGTGTTGCGGCAATTGGGAATTGGGCAGACGTTGGCCCGTGCGGAAACCTTTGAACTTCGCCTGTGTCTGTCGAAACTTCGCCAACCCAATTTGGCCGGACGTCAACGAACGGTCGGTCGATTCGATGACGAGTTGGTCGTTCAAATAGCACAGCACTTTGTCCTTCTCGACGCGGACCTTCAGGTGGTTCCACTCGCCGGGCCGGTAATGCGGCGTGCTGACTTCGTTGAGGACCTTCCACGAAAAAACGTTCGGCCCATCGAAGCGGGAAAGGCGAACCTTGCCGGCCGAAGGGTAAAACCCGTAGTGCTTGTCGGCACCGTCGCTGTGAAACACCAGCCCCGCGGCACCCGATTCATCATCCAGCCGCACGTTGACGCCCACTTCGTAAGGCAACTTCGGCGCATCGGCGTTCACAAGACAGAGCGAGCGGCCGCCAAAGCCTTCGCCCGCGCCGGATACGTGCAATTGGCCGGCGCTTTGCCGCCACTTGGCACCGAAAAGCACGGTCCAGCGGCGTTCGTCCAGCGAGCCGATGGTCAGCCAGCGCTTCATGGGAACCGGGTTGGGGCGATCGATCAGCGATTGCAATTCGGCCGCCGTCGCCGCGAAGCCGAGGTTTTCCGTCACCAGCGATTTCATGGTGACGATGCCTACGACGTTGCCATCGGCATCGACGACCGGGCCGCCACTGTTGCCCGGTTCCACCGGCAGGGCGAGTTGGATCATCTCGCGCTGTTCGACCTCACGCGTTCCGGAAACGACGCCGCTGACGACGCTAAATTTCAGCCCCTGCGGATTTCCGAGCGCCACGATCGGCTCGCCCTGCTTGGCCGCCTCGTCGCTGCGCAGTTTGAGGACCGGCAAGTCGTCCGCCTCGATTTTCAGGACCGCCAGGTCCAGCGTCCGATCGGACGCGTGCACCGACGAAACATCAAACGATTCGCCATCGGCGAACTGCACGCGGATCGGGCGGGCCTCCCCGATCACGTGCATGTTGGTCGCGATCATCCCGTCGGGCGAAATCACAAAGCCGCTGCCCATCCCGTGCCGCTTTCCGTCACGCCCTTCAACGGTGATGGCGACGATCGATCCGCGGGCATCTTTTGCGAGCCGCTCGGCATCAATCGCCTCGGCGCTCGCCCGCGTTGCACCGAAAGCGGATGCCGTAATCACTAGCAGCGCGGGGAACAGCAATGGGCGGGTGGCTTGCATCATAACGGAGGCCTCGGGGGAAATGCCTGAGTCTAACGCGTGGCTGGTTATTCTATTCGACGGGGCCGAGCCGAGTAAAACGCAGTCGTTGCACAACAACGCTCACTCCCCGCGCACGGCCGCACGGTACTGGCTGGGGGTCATTTCTTCCTCCCGCACGAACACTTCGTGCAACCGAACCGGGTCGCGGAACCCTGTTTCCAGAGCAACCTGTTTGATCTGCATTTCGGTTTCGGCCAATAGCCGCTTCGCTTTGAGGATCCGCAGCCGGCGAATTTCCTTCGCGATGGAACGATCGCAACTGGCCCGGAACCGTCGTTCCAGCGTGCGCCGCGAGACGCCCGTTGCGTGTGCGACGGAATCCACAGCGAAGAAATCGGTCGAGTCCCGGGCAATCATTCCAACGGGCGGGATTAAGATGTGCCGCGGTTTTTTGATTTTCGCTTCATCATCTGCACGAGCATTTGTGCCGCCTGGTAGCCGATTTGTTCATAGCTGACCTCGACCGACGAGAGCGACGGCGGCGGAAGCTCGCCAATCATCGGTTCGTTCGTGGCACCTATCAGCGCGACATCTTCCGGCACGCGCAAACCGCGGCGGCGGCAAGCGTGAACGACGTAGCGAATCGTGACATCGTTAAAGGCCACGAACAGGGCAATGGGCGGTTTCCAGGTGCCGATCCAATCGTCCAACTGTTCTTGAAAATGAACCCACGACTGGTGGGAACGGTAGTAAAACCGGGAACCCCCGGCGCACTGACAGTGACACCCCTGATTGGCGATCTGCTGGTGGAATGCCGAAACCGCTTCCCGGTGCGCGGCTTCGCGCGGCATCGAAAGACACCCGAACTGCCGGAAGCCCCGTTCCAACAAGTGCTTGGCGGCTTCCGTTCCGACTTTGGCGAAATCGGGGAACACTCCTGTTAGCTGGTCGCGCACTTTGGTTTGGTAGAGCACGTTCACGACCGGAACTTTCGCCCTGGCAGCCAGTTTCGCCAGTGGCTCGCTGGCGCGGGCGATGATCCCATCGTATCGTTCGAGTTGAGACTTGGGCTGCCGGAGGGCATCACTGTGAAACTCATCGATTTCGCATTCCCAGTTGCCCGCTTCCGCTGCAAAGCGTTGCGTGCCGGCGAAGACATCCAAGTGCCGCCGGTACGGCCAGATCAATTCCAGGATGATACCGACGCGCCGGGTCTTCATTGCTTTTGCTTTCGTCTAACGGAACGCAGATGGTGAATTGCAGCCCTTTACGCCCGTAATGTGAGGATCCGAGGCTGTGTCGCAAACTCGGTCTCATTTTGCGCACAATCATAGTATTGGAAGACTACACTTCACTCAACCGGTTCTCTTGGTTGCTGGCAGGAAATGATGGTCAAATATCAGGTGATATCCTTTAGATCACTTGGGTGATTGGAACAGGCAATGTCGTTTCCCAGCTCGCCAGTGTTGCCATGCGGATTTTGCTGGGGCCGCGACGGCCGCTTTCGGAGAACGGCGGTTTCGGAGTGGAAAGCAGTTGATGGGTTTCCCCTTCCTGCCCCGCACACTCGTCCCTAGGCGATGATGCTATCGGTCGGAGTCGACTCGATTCCGTCCGCGCAAAAACGAAGGTAATTGGCGTATAATCGTGCTTGCAAAGGTGTAAAATAACATACAGAGAGGTGCTCCAAGTGTTTCC
>CALBTA010000614.1 GCA_937967755.1 uncultured Planctomycetaceae bacterium
TCAAGGAAACACTGACCGTGAAGATCGCCGCCAAAGACGAGGGGCTGCAAAAGTCAATCAAGGCGGGCGACTGACTTGAAGCAGCGACGGTGGTTCAACGCGCCGCTGCGAACCAGTACTTTAGTGTTTTGATTCTACTTTGGTGAAGGAGCGCCGTCCATTCCGCGTATCTTTAGGTTTCTGACATGCAAGTCGTACTAACGAATGCTTCTTCACTGTTGCGCGCATTGCGCTTTGCCGTGGTATGCAGCAGCGCTGCCGTCTTGATAGGTTTCCTCGGATGCTGTTGCCCCGATTCCGGCCCGCAAACCATCGCCACAGAAGATGGGCTGGCCGAGATCACCGTGACCAACGGGATGGGCAAGACGTCGCTGATGGACAACCCTGAAGCGAGCCTGCAAGTGGCCAACATCTTTCGCGAGCTTTACGCGTTGATCATTAGCGAATCGAAGCGGGAAGTGCCGGGCATCAACCTGGACGACTACGCGCGGCTGCTGCGGGAACAGCACCGAATCGACATCAGTAGCCCCAACATGTCAGAGGTGGAGGAAGTGCAGATTAACGGCCTGGCCGCGCGAAAGTGGCACACCACCGGCAAGATGGATGACCTGAAACTGTTCTTCATTTTCGGCGTTGTCGAAACCGACGGGCATTTCAATCAGGTGATGACTTGGACGCTTGAAGAACGCCGCGATAAGTATGAGCAAGTGTTGGACGACATTGTTCATAGCTTTAAGCTGGCTCAGTGAACAATTTACAGCCTGGTTTTGGTACAATTGGTAGGAAAACACGCCAACCAACCTGGAACGACCGAGTCCTCGAAAATGTCGGCCGCACAACCCAAATCATGCGTTACCCCGGATGATCTGCTTACGATGCCTGATGGGGATTTCTTTGAACTTGTTGACGGAGTACTTGTGGAGAAACCGATGGGCTGGGAAGCAAGCTACGTTGCAAGCCAGATATTGTTTCTTCTCCAACAACACGTAAGGCAGCACGATTTGGGCTGGCCAATTTCTGAGGGTTCCTACCAATGCTTCACGGACGATCCCAATCGAGTTCGCATTCCTGACGTATCGTTCGTTGCGAAGGAAAGAATGCCGGGTAGTCGCATACCAGTCGGACATTGCACCGTTGCTCCCGACTTGGCCGTCGAAGTAATCTCACCCACGAACACCTTCAGCGGGATGGGACGTAAGGTTCAAGAGTACCTTGCGGCCGGTGTTTCGGTAGTGTGGGTTGTCGACCCACCATCCAAGACGATCCATGTTTTTCACCCCAATGAAAGCAACGTCCGCCTGCTTCGTGAATCTGATACGCTCGAGGGAAGCGGTGTTCTAGACGGATTTCGGTGTGCCGTAAGAGAAGTGTTCGAAACCCCTGAAATGCCGGCCGATACGAACTAACGTATGAGCAGTGTTGAAACCTTGCGCTGGCATGGCGGTGCCGACGGCTACTTGGAACTGATCGATCAGACGAAGTTGCCGGCTGAGCTGGTAACAATTGCGTGCCGCGATGTCGAGACGGTTTGGGAAGCGATCAAACAGCTTCGGGTGCGCGGGGCACCGGCGATTGGAATCGCCGCGGCGTACGGGGTGATCGTTGGCTTGCAGACGGTCGAACAAGATGCCAGCGCAGATAAGTTCGACCAGCGGCTGACTGAAGTGACCGAATACCTCGCAGCCAGCCGCCCCACCGCGGTGAATCTGTTCTGGGCCCTCGACCGCATCAACAGCGCCGCTCGCCGGCTTCGCAGCGAAAATAGACCAAACTCCGAGTTGCTTACAGAACTTCTCAGCGAAGCAAAAGCGATTCACGAAGAAGACCGCCAAATGTGCCACGCCATCGGCCGGTTCGGGGCGGAACTCATTCCCGACGGGTCAGGCGTACTTACCCACTGCAACGCCGGCGGGTTGGCGACGGCTGAGTATGGCACAGCGCTGTCGGTCTTCTTTACCGCGCAGGATCAAGGGAAGAAGCTACACGTTTTCGTCGATGAAACGCGGCCGCTGCTGCAAGGTTCTCGCCTGACCGCTTGGGAACTTGGCCAGCGCGGCATCGATGCGACGCTAATCTGCGATTCAATGGCCGCCCAGGTGATGCGCGAAGGCCGCGTGCAGGCGGTGGTCACCGGGGCGGATCGCATCGCGGCGAACGGAGATTCGGCCAATAAGATCGGTACGTATTCGGTCGCCGTGCTGGCCAAGGCCCACGGGATTCCGTTTTACATCGCCGCCCCCAGCAGCACGTTCGATCCTTCGATTGCCACCGGTGCGGAGATTCCGATTGAAGAGCGGGCGGCTGAAGAAGTCACCCACGGCTTCGGCAAGCAAACGGCCCCTGACAACGTAGCCGTCTACAACCCCGCGTTCGATGTCACCCCGGCCGAGTACATTCAAGCCGTCATCACCGAACGCGGCGTGATCGAGCCGGTGACGAAAGAAAGCATCGCGGCCACCCTAAAAGAGTAGAACGGATCGCCGATCCGTTTTGCTCTTCAATCCAATGAGGGCGAACCTCTCCCGCATCGCTATGGTCCAATGGACTGTAGCGCCCGCGTCCGCCCCTTCCGCGTTTTTGGGCACGCCTTTACACTTGCTATCTGCCCGATCAAGAACCTCAACGGGACAAAATACACCCCATGATCCGCAACATGCCGGTCAAACAGATTGAGCATAACGGTCTGACGATCGAGGGGTATTCGCGCGCGGCGGTGCAATCGTATTGGCGAATCGCCGAGATGAAACTGGGCTTCGACCTGGGCGGGCAGCCGTGGTCGTTCATGGGCACGCCGAACTGGTTCGTTTCGCATACGCATCTCGATCACATCGCCGCGCTGCCCGTCTACATCGCCCGGCGGCGGATGATGAAGATGGACCCGCCGACGATCTACGTTCCTGAGCACGCCCTGGCCGGCATCGATCAGATGCTGCGGGCCGTCAGCCGATTGGACCG